>JAAZCN010000352.1 GCA_012513245.1 Synergistaceae bacterium
ACATAGATCTGCCTCACCTGTTAATGAAGAAAACCAGATGAAGCTCTTTGATGTGGGGCATGAGGCCATCCTTGAAGAGCTGGCAGCTTCGGATCCTGACGGAATGACTCCGATGGAAGCTTTGCAGATCGTTTACAGGCTTAGGAAAGAGAGCCGGAAAGTGCTGGATTTCAAATGATAAAACGTCTTGACAGTGAAGTATCCAGTAGGATAGCGGCAGGAGAGGTGATAGAAAGACCTTCGTCTGTCGCTAAGGAACTCATGGAAAACTCAATAGATGCCTCGGCGCGAAATATAACCCTTTATATGGAGCAGGGAGGAAAATCGTCGTTTGTAATAGAAGACGACGGATGCGGCATATCATTTGAGGAACTCCCACTTGCACTGGAAAGGTATGCAACAAGCAAAATTACCACTCTGGATGACCTGGAAAGGATCTCGACCCTTGGCTACAGAGGAGAGGCTCTTTCGAGCGTTGCCGCTGTAAGCAGGATGGAGATACGCAGCAGAGAGGGGACTTCTGAAACCGGTGGAATAATAAGGTGTGAAGGAGGCACGGTAACCCTTCACACAGAGAGCCCTTCACATTTAGGTACAAGGATCCAGGTAGACGATCTCTTTTTCAACCTCCCTGCAAGGCGTAAATTCCTCAAAACAGCTTCTGCGGAGCTCAGGAGGATACTGCAGGTCGTTAACGACTATGCACTTGTCAATCCGGAACTGACTTTCAGAGTCTTCTCTGACGGCAAGCGGATATTGGAGCTGCTGCCGCCGGGATCGGTAGATAAAGCCCTTGAAAGACGCTGGGGCGACGAAACACCAATTTACAGTTCTTCTACATCATTAAACTCAAACAGTGTGAAAATATGGTGGAACCCGATTCCGGACAGCAGACGTACAGTGATAACGATCTTCGTAAACGGCAGGAGGATACAGGATCCAACGATAAGGGCCGCTGTGTGCGGAGGCGATGCGGCAGCTTACGGTGAATGGCTCGTTAGCCTAGAGACGCCTCCCGAAGATATAGATGTGAACATACATCCTGCTAAGGAAGAAGTCCGCTTCAAGAGATCCGGGGACATATACAAATTAATATTGAACACGACTCGTAAAATATTTATGAGCAAGTACTCCTTCACATCCGACGGTGCGGTACAAACGGAGGAAAAGTCACCTCTTTCGTTGTCAGACACGAGGCATACAGCATGGTTTGACAGAACGGATCCCATGTTCAGCCAGACCCCATGGAAGCCTGTTTCAGAAAACAGTCAAGTCCCTGAAAGAGTCTCTTCGCCTGAGGACATCACCTTCATACCTGCAGGGAGACCTGACCTTATCACTCTTGATGAGAGCAAAAATTACATTGGACAGACTGCAAAGGGTTTTCTAATCTTCGACCTCCCCAACGGGATCGCCATAGTGGATCCTCACGCTGCCCACGAGAGGATACTCTATGAAGATATCGCAGAAAGCTTTAAAGAAGGAATAGCAACTCAGAATTTGACAATACCTCTTGAAATACCGGTATCCTTACTGCCCGAAATAAATATTTATTCAAGAGAAATGAAAGATCTGGCCTTTGTATTTGAGGAAGATCGTCTTGCAGGCGTCCCAATGCTCAGGGGAAGATCTAAACTCTCTCCTTTGGACATGCTTCGTTCGGCGCTTAGGGGCATCGAAGTTGAAAAAGACCCGGAAAAGAGGGACAGAGAGGTATGGTGGAGGATGGCCAGACTTGCTTGCAGGGATGCGGTAAAGCTTGGCAGGCGCTTCGAAAGGGAAGAGTCGGTTGCACTCATGAGGCGACTCGAAGCATGTTCAGATCCCTTTACATGTCCTCACGGAAGACCCACCATTTTTCTTATTGAAAATAAAAAGTTAGAAGATTGGTTTGAACGCTGATGGAAAAAAGAGCAGACAAAAAGACGCCTGTAATTGCGATCATAGGACCGACTGCTGTTGGCAAGACCAAATTCAGCCTGGAACTGGCACGAAGACTCAACGCAGAGGTCATTTCCGTAGATTCAAGACAGGTATACAGATACCTTGATGTCGGTACAGATAAAGTTTCACCAGAGATCAGACGTGAAATACTGCACCATCTTATAGATGTGGCTGACCCTGATCAGATATATTCCGCCGCGGATTTTGCTTTACAGGCATCAGATGCTATCGAGAGGATAAGAGCGAGAGACAGGGTCCCATTGCTTATCGGCGGTACCGCTTTTTATTACAAGGCTCTTTGCGGCACGCTCTCTGAAGATCTGCCCAAAGATCTTTCTGTAAGAAAGAGACTGGAAGAAGAGATCAAAGAGAGAGGGCTTGCTGAACTCCACAGTGAACTAAGAACTGTCGATCCCGCTGCCGGGGAAAAGATCCACCCTAACGATCACGTAAGGACTATGAGAGCGGTTGAAATTTTCCGCATAACCGGGAAATCCGCAACGTGGTGGTACGAGAACCAGGCGAAAATGGAGTCTCCTTACGACATCTTTTATATAGGCCTTATCAGGGACAGGGTCAACCTTTACAAAAATATAGAAGCAAGGATAAAGCAGCAGTTTTCCAACGGATATCCCGAAGAGGTGGAGTGGCTTCTTGCTCAGGGATATTCCCCCAAGCTGCCGGCACTCCAGGGATTCGGATACAGAGAGTTAGTTCAGTATGTCAAGGGCAACTGTTCTTATGAAGATGCGCTTGAAGGCGACATACGGTCAACTAAGGCTTTTTCAAGAAGGCAGATGACATGGTTCAAACATTTTCAGCCTTCTCTGTGGTATGATTTTGACAAATACGAAATGTCAGAGGCAATGGAAGACGTATTGCCGCATTGCCTAAGACATTTGGAACAAGAGGCATAAATCGAATTGAAGATCCACATTGCTGATCCGACAGGACTCTGTTTTGGCGTAAGAAGGGCAATATCAAAGCTCGAAGAGGAACTTACACGTTCAGAAAAAGTTTATTCACTGGGAAGCCCTATCCACAACCCGCAGGAGGTAGAAAGACTTTCAAAGCTGGGACTTGTTGTGGTCGAGTCGGCAGAAGATGTTCCCTATGGTTCTGTCGCTTTTATAAGAGCTCACGGAGTTACCCCCCTACAGACTGAAACTCTTAGAAAAAAATGCCTGAAAATGGTGGACGGAACATGCCCGTTTGTAAAAACAGCTCAAAAAAGCGCAAAAGACCTTTCTTCTGAGGGCTATCTTGTGGTAATATCAGGAGACAGAGAACACCCTGAAGTCAGGGGAATAATGGGTTATGTCGATGGAGAGGTTGCCGTTATCTCTTCCGATGAAGAAATACCCGAGAATCTAAAGGGACGAAGGTGCGGGATACTTAGCCAGACGACCCAGAAGGTCGCCTCTTTTGTCGCGCTTGTTAGTTCGTTCGTAAAAGTATCAACTGAGATCAAGGTGTATAATACTATCTGTAAAGCTACTCTGGCACGTCAGGAATCAGTCTGTAAGCTTGCTTCTAAAGTTGACGGAATGATCATACTTGGCGGTCGGAACAGTGCCAATACAAAAAAACTTGCGGAGATCTCTATGGATGTCGGAGTTTCAACACTATGGATCGAACATGCAGGTGAGATCGACAGGGGGTGGCTGCAAAATAGACATAACATAGGAATAGCTGCAGGAGGAAGCACTCCTGACTGGCTAATAAAAGATTTGATCCAAAATTTAAACATGATGTAAGCAGGAGGATGTTGGGTATGGTTGACGAGCTTCGCACAGAAGACGGACTTGAAACACAGGAAACACAGAACACACAGGAAACACCGGAAAAAGAAGAAACAATGGAAGAAATGATGCAACAGTTTGACGTGATGGGTGATTTCCATCGCGGAAAGATCCTTGAAGGCACAATAGTTGACGCACGTGAAGACGGATGGCTTGTTGATGTTGGCTACAAATGCGAAGGATTCCTTCCCCGCAAAGAGTGGACACACAGGGTTCTGATCGAAGAGACCCCGGAGCCTGAAAACGGCGCAAAGGTCAAGATTCAAATCACAAACATCGGACAGGGCGAAGATGCACAGCTCAGCCTTAGCCGTTGGCGCTGTGAATTTGATGAGCGCTGGAACAAGCTTGAAGAAGAAGCTGCAAAGAGTGAAACTGTAACCGTTAAGGGCATCCGCAAGGTAAAGGGTGGGCTTATTGTCAGTTGCTACGGAATAGAGGGTTTCATCCCTATTTCACACCTTGCCGAGGACGGGCGTAATGTCAATCCCACGCGTCTCCTTGAACAGGATTTCCAGGTCAAATTGATCGAAAAGGACCGTCGTAAGCGTCGCCTTGTACTGTCACGCCGCAGCCTTATGGAAGCGGAGATGGCAGAGATCAGACAGTCATTCTACGAGCAGGTCAACGAAGGAGATGTCCTTGAAGGAGATGTAAGCAGCATCACCTCTTTCGGTGTTTTCGTTAATCTTGGTGCGATGGAAGGCCTTGTTCACGTAAGCGAGCTCTCATGGCAGCGCAACGCCAAGGCTAAGGATGTTGTCTCTAAGGGCGATCACATCAAAGTCAAGGTGATCGGCATAGACAAGGAGAACAACAGGATCTCTCTCAGCCTCAAACAGACTCAGCCTGACCCTTGGGACACAGTTGCAGAACGCTGGAAGCCGGGAGTCGTTGTTGAGGGTACTGTTTCAAACCTGACAGAATTTGGTGCTTTTGTAGAAATAGAGCCCGGCGTTGAAGGTCTTGTGCACATAGGAGATCTTAGCTGGACAAGGATCAAGCATCCAAAAGAAGTACTTAAGAGAGGCCAGAAGATCGAAGTTTCTGTCCTTGAGGTAGATTCGGATCGCAAACGTATCAGCCTCGGCTACAAACAGCTTTCAGATCCATGGAAAGATGTAGCAGAGAAATACTTAAAGGATATGGAAGTTCCTGTCAAAGTTGTAAGGATCGCTGACTTCGGCGCATTTGTCGAACTTGAAGACGGCATCGAGGGACTGATCCATATATCACAGATAAGTCAGCAAAGGATCGAGAACCCCAGAGAAGTTCTTTCTGAGGGGCAGGAAATTACAGCCAGAGTATTGGATGTAAACCCGGCAGAGCGCAGAATGCGTCTCAGCCTCCGTCCGGCTGGCGAGGAACCTGCAAGAAGAGCTCCCCGCGAAGAGACAGCTTCTGCTGAAGGACACAAAAACGATGATCGTCCGCGCCGCCGCCGCTCAGATTCCGATAAGAGAAGGGGCGACAGTCACAGTAATCAGCTTCCCCAGGAAGAGACAAATGTAACGATCGGCGACTTCCTAAAACATGCTGACGATTCAGAGTAAACTAATTTAAGAGAATTAATCGAAAAAAAGTCCTCGTCCCCATGCCTTTTAATGAGAGGCATGGGGATTTTCTGTTAAAATACTTTATAGTAATATTTGGAGGCGATCTGATGTCTGTCAAAACAATTTGTGTATATCCCCATGCAGCTCTTAGAGAACCGACACAGGAAATTATTTTGTTCGACGAAGAACTTAAAAAATTGGTCAGCGACATGTGGGAAACGATGTATGCTTCGGATGGTATCGGCCTTGCAGGACCACAGGTAGGTGTGGCTAAAAAAATTGCTGTAATAGAATACGACGGCGAAAAATATGTCCTGATAAACCCTGATCTTTCAGAAAAGGATAACTTCACAACAGTGGAAGAGGGATGTCTCAGCTTTCCGGGAATATATGAGAAAGTCGAATCACCGGAATATATTAAGGTGAAGTATTACAATGAGGACGGGGAACTTATCGAAAAAGAAATTGAAGGTTTTCTTGCCTGTGTTTTTTCTCATGAGATCGACCATTTAAACGGGAAACTGCTCATTGACAGAATCTCACCGCTGAAAAGACAGTTTCTTAAGAAAAAGTTGGCAAAGCAGGCAAAAGAAAAATGACGGTTAAAAAACTGCGGTTTGGTTTTTGTGGATCCGGAAGATTTGCTGCCGAATGCCTCTCCCTGATCAGTGAAAAAGCAAAGCCCGAGTGGGTCGTAACAAATGACCCCAGACCATCAGGCAGGGGCCTTCATCTCCGAAATACCCCTGTATTTCAAAAGGCTGAAGAACTTGGGATCACTACCAGGACCACATCAAAACTATCAGCAGATACTGATACAATTGAATGGATAAAGAACGAACTTCCGGACCTCATCCTTGTAATAGATTTTGGACACATGATAAAAGAACCGCTGTTGAACATCGCGCCGCTTGGCTGCATCAACATTCACCCTTCCATGCTCCCCGCATACAGGGGATCGGCTCCGGTACAGAGGGCTATCATGGATGGACTTAAGGAGACAGGTGTAACGATCTTCAGGCTTGACGAGGGTATGGATTCAGGTCCGATACTCACACAGATCCCGGTTATGATAAGCGATGAAGATGACACAGGATCCCTTCTTCTCAAGACATGCCGTGCAGGCTGCGAAAAACTTATAGAATATTTGCTTGATATCCCCTCTGATAAATGGAAGTTTACCCCTCAGAACAAAGAGGGAGCAACAACGGCTCCAAAGATAGATAAGTCTGAGGGAAAGATCGAATGGAAAAATAGCTCGTTAAACATATTTAACAAGATCAGGGCGTTGAACCTTTCACCGGGTACCTATTGTGAGCTTGGGGACAAAAGGCTGAGGATCAACGAAGCAATGCCGGTATTGGGATCCGGTCTTCCCGGCGAACTGATAAAGATCAATGGTGGTTTTCCTGTTATAGCATGTGGTAACGACTCTCTGATGCTGATAAATGTTCAGCCGGAGGGCAAAAAAGCACAAAAAGCCGACGAATGGCTAAGGGGCAGCAGGATGAAAGTCGGCGATATCCTTCACTGAGGAGTGAGAAGCTGTGGAAAAACCGCAAAGACATAAATTGAGAAACATAATAGAGACGGAAAATATCTACAAAGGCATGATACTGGATCTGAATATCCACCGTGTACTTTTCCCGTCAGGCAGCGAAAAAACAAGAGAAGTCGTAACGCATAAATCAGCAGTAACTGTTCTCCCTGTCCATTCAAACGGCAAAATATCCCTGGTCCGTCAATATAGACATGCTGTAGATGAAGATCTCTACGAAATTCCTGCCGGACTGATCGAACCTGACGAAGACCCAATTGACACGGCAGTACGTGAGCTTCAGGAAGAAATAGGCTATAAACCGGGTATTATAGAGAAAATTTTTGAATTTTACACATCACCAGGTTACTCCACTGAAAGTATCATTTTCTATTTTGCAACTGACCTTATTCCTTCCAAATTGGCAGAAGACGAGGATGAATATATAGAAGTACATGATTTTACTCTTGAAGAGATAAAGCAGATGATCGAATCCGGAGATATCAAAGACGGCAAGACTATAATGGCCTACTGCTGGTATAAGTCGGAAAAGGCAGAAGAAAATGCAACTTGAAGAGATCAATGACCCTATTTTTTTAAATGCACTAAGCAAGTTTGAGGACTATATAATGCTTGAGAGGGGCTGCAGCGAGAATACGCTTAAAGCCTATTCATCTGACCTCAGACAGTGGTATTTCTATTGCAAAAAAATGGAATTTACTCCGCTGATCCTTAACTCGGATAATATAGCGAGATTTCTGAGGGAACAGTCTTCAAGGGGGATGTCCAAGAGCACCGTTCAGAGAAAAGGAGCTGTCTTGAATTCCTTTGCCAGATATCTTGTTTATGACGGTGTAACTGAAAACATGCCGATGCTGGATCCCCTGCCGGCAAGGGACAAGATCCTGCCCCAGATAATGACTGAAGGAGAGATACAGCGCCTTATCAATGCCTGTGAAGACAACACCCCAATAGGTAAAAGGGACAGGACAGCCATTGAACTTGCTTATGGTACAGGAATGAGAGCGTCAGAGCTCTGTTCTCTGAAGCTGAAGGACATAAACAGAGGCGGGGGACTTATCTTCACAAGAGGCAAGGGAGACAAGGAAAGATGTATACCCTACGTCGGCGGAGTAAGAAAAGTAG
>JAAZCN010000353.1 GCA_012513245.1 Synergistaceae bacterium
AATTTGCAATAATCGTACCTTACATGCCGCTTGGAAGGGATAACCTGATTGGCTGGATGGCAGGTCGATGCGACCCGGGGAACTATGGAGAGCTTCTTGTCTATCAGTTCCCAAAACAAAAACTGATATACGGTCCGGCTCAGATCGAGGCACTAATAAATCAAAAGCCGGAGATCTCATCACAGCTCTCCCTGTGGAGCCAGAGAGGATCGGATGTAATAATAGGTGATTTGCTGGTCGTACCGATAGGTAAATCACTGCTTTATGTGCAGCCGCTCTATCTCAAGGCCGAAAATGGCGAACTTCCTGAACTTAAGAGAGTCATAGTATCTACCGGAGGCAGGGTCGAATGGGATGAAACATTTGCAGGGGCGCTTGAAAAACTGATAGGTAAAAAAGTTGCAGAAAAAGGATCTACTCTCAGGCCGGGATCAGTCGCTGATATGGTGGGAGGAAGCGAAAACGGTGACTTGTCCGGAGATAACGCACTTGGAGCAAAAGACATTTCAGCTCTAGCAAAATTTGCCCAGGAATTGTACAACTCAGCTCAGGAAGCTCAGCGTCAGGGAAACTGGGCGCTGTACGGAGACAAGATAAAGGAACTGGGTAAAATTATATCGGAGCTGGAAGAGAGGTCAAAATAGCAATGTTTACAATACTTTTCGGAGCATTGGCAGTTATCGTGCTTGTACTAATGTGCTTTGGAATTTATATTTTTGCAGCCTATGTATTTTCCAGACTGGGAGAAAAATTCAGAATAGGATCTTTCTTCCAGTTCCTCATACCTTTCTACAACGTAGTGCTTATTTGCGACTGTGCGAGAATATCCCGCTGGTTCACGGTTGCGATAGTCGCTCCCGGAATTGTAACAGCTGCTATGAACGTTGTCAGTTTCTATGTTTTTGCGGAAGTCTTTAGCTCGGGAGCTGCGCTGGTGGCTTTTGCTGCAAACGTCTACCTTTGGGGGAAAATCGCGGAACGACTTGGTAAAAATTTCTGGATTTGGGGTATTATTACCCCTGTTCTCCTTGGACTGCCTGTCCTGGTCCTGGCTTTTGACGGTTCAATGCCGGTCAGGGACAGGGGATCTTCAGATAAAGGGGAGACAAGATATATAAATGTCTAACGGCATAAATTTAACTCCCCTTTTTTCAATGAAAAAAGGGGAGTTTCCTAGAGACAAAATAAAATACATAAAAAATTCTTTTAGGCTCATGATTTTTTTGATACTGTCTCTTCTTCTGAACGGAAGGGCATTGCTGTGGGCTGAAGAGAATCAAATTGTCTTATCAGATGATACTGTCCCAACTCATGAAGCATCGCAGATGGTTGTCTCCTTAGATGTGCAGGAAGATAGCAGCGAGACTTTTGTACTGCCGGATATATACGAAATTTCTATCAACATGATATATCCCGGAGAAGGAGATAAAAAAAATGAGTTGTCGATTTCCATAAAAAAGTTATTGATCGAGGGCAGGGGAAAAGATGCCGCTCAAAAAATTGGAGAGGTCTTAGGGCGTCAAAGGAAAAATTCAAAGGCATATCTAGGTTTTTACTGTAAAAAAGCCCTGCCTTCAATCGCAGGGGGCCTCAATGAGAGGGCTCAGTTTCTCAGCTGGTTTTTAGTCGGTTATGGAAAATCAGGATTAGTTATGGTTTCTAAAGAGGGCATCGAAAAGCTAAGTGCCTCGGGGAGACGAAGAGGAGAATTCTGGAAATTAGTTGAAGAGGGAAAGATCCCATCTGAAAAACTTGAGAGGATATACGAGACAGATGACGCCGTCTATATTCCTTTTTCATCAGGAGAGATCTTTATACTCGACATAGTTGGTTCAGATCAGGGAGAGGCTGCTGTATGGAAGATACTTCCGGAAGGTATAAACAGGAAAACTTGGTCCGCCGGCCCCTGGGAGAGAGAGATAACCATAAGAGGCGACAGAGTCAACTGAGGTAATTACCCATATAAGCCTTATGTTATATTCCACAACCAAAAATATCTTCTGAAAGGTGTTGTAAAGATGAAAGTAAAATCGATATTAACTCTATTTCTGGTATTGGCGATCTCGTTATTTTCGATGCCCGTTTTTGCAGCATCTGATTGGGACACATTTACAGCAGAGATGGAGAAAAGAAGCAAGATAAAAGATACCGGAGCCGCTATAGTTACGGATATGCTTGACATTGCTCCGCAGGGTAATGAAATGGAACTATGGAACAAACTTTGGGACGGAGAGCCTCGCTGGAGGGCGGCAGCAGCTGTGGCACTTATCAACAAGATGTTTCCGCAGGGAGACCCATCAAGGTGGGAAGAAATTTCCGGTTTTGTACCAAAACGGGGCGTACAGCCGAGGCAGCTCATGGCAATGGACGCGTTGTTTGTTGCTGTTGATTCGCTGAGACAGATCCCTGACGGTGTATGGGGCTCTGCATATTTGCTCTATCTCTTTGGAAAATCCGGAAGGGGCAAAGTTATGTTTATAGAAGAAATCCCCGAAGGTATGGATCAGGTTTTAAATGATGTAGTCTCTGTTACAGGCCTTCAGGGCGACTGGAGCATAAAAAGGACAAGGGGGAAACTTCCGATCCTGCCTTTTTACCGTGGTTATGTTACCAGAGATACCGCTGATTCCAGAAATATGCAATATCTTGACGGGTACGGCTCTATAGCTTCCAATGGCAGGTACGCGTGGGACAGGGACAGGGGCTATGTATATGAAGTAATGGAAGACGGATACGAAAGAGATTTCTGGTTCAACCCGTAAAGTGTTTCTGATCCTCTTATAGCCACATCTCATATAATTTTGTATGATCTATGAGAGAGAACGGAGCGCAGTATTTATTTGTCTCTGTTGACCTTTTATGTTGACCTCAGTCTTTGTCCCTTATAGCTTCAAAAGCCATATCAAATATCCCGGCAATGGTTCCCAGCAGGAGATAAAGAGTTGCCAGACTGAATATCGTCACACTACTTTCTGTAGTTAAAGAAAAAGAGTATTGGAACCCCCGCACCATTATTAAATCGTATGACAT
>JAAZCN010000354.1 GCA_012513245.1 Synergistaceae bacterium
TAAACTTGCTCCAACCAGGGGAAACCTTGTTAACCTCAGGCGCTCCATGAAAATGGCACAGTCAGGACACGATCTCCTTGATCAAAAACGACAGGTCCTTATGATGGAGCTTGTCCGTTTTATAGATTCTGCAAAAACCATCCAGAAGGATGTCGAACGCATTTTCAACGAGGCTTATGAAGCCCTTCAGAAAGCGAATATTTCTCTTGGGATAGATACAGTTGAAGATATTTCAGAGGCTGTCCCGCTGACAACTGACATCACTGTGCGTCTTCGCTCTGTGATGGGGGTTGAGATCCCCGACGTTGATCCGCTGCCAGACAAGACTGTCCCCAGCTATTCTTTTTACGGATCTTCGGGAGCAATGGACGCGGCATATTCAAAATTTAGAAAAGTAATGGTACTTCTTGCACAGCTTGCAGAAGTTGAAACAAGCGTTTACAGGCTTGCTGTCCAGATAAGAAAAACACACAGGCGTGTAAATGCTCTTGAAAAAGTCGTAATACCTTCAAACCAGGCCGACATACGATTTATATCAGACGTCCTGGAAGAGGGTGAGCGCGAAGACTTTACAAGGATGAAGATGGCTCAGAAAAAGACAAAAAAGTAGTCAAACTCCGGAGGTAATGACAATGGGCACATTGCAGGAAGTTCTTGCCGTTCTGCTTGGAGCGGAATCAGAGGCAAAAAGGATCGTTGAGGACTCAAAAAATGAATCAGATGGTTTCCTTCGCACAGCGCAGGAAAAGTTTGCCGTGGAACGTTCAAACCAGATGGCTTCAGCAAGGGAGCAGGCAAAGGGTCTCATGGAGACAGCACTCAACTCTGCAAGGACAGAAGCTGAACAGATCGCTGTCCTGGGAAAAGAGGAAAGGACCCGTATGCAGAAACGTTTCGAGGATAATGTTGATCCTGTTATTGACTCTATGGTCTCTGAGATAGCAGAAAGATATATTTTGAAAACCAAAAGAGGTCATTAAGGTTGCACTTAACTTCAAAAGGACAGGCAACAGCAATAGGTGTGAAGTCACACGTACTCTTCAGCAAGCTTCTTACTACTGAGGATTACTGGCAGTTGCTGAACCTTAACAGCATCAGTGAGATCGCAGATTTTCTCAAACAGACAGAGGGATATAAAGAACACCTCGAAACTCTGCCGCTCGCAAAGGTGCACCGTGTAAATCTTGAGAATGCCGTGGAGTCGTCGATACTCGCAGAAGCAACTTCATTCCTCTACTACCTTTCGGGTTCGAGGCGTCAGTTATTTATAGGCTGGCTTGGATGGTATGAGGCAGAGCATCTGAAAAGTATTTTCAGATGGGTAATGACCAAGAGGCTTGACCGTGATGAAATGAGAAAGCGTCTTTTTATCGTACCCGGATCAAAGCTGCCCTACGACCTCCTGCTTAACAGCAGAGACTATAATGATGTCCTTGAGGCGCTTAAAGAGACCAGGTATTATAAGATCCTCGTAGAACCGGTCAAACGACTTATGAGCGGCCAGAAATCTCTTTTTTCACTTGAAGTTGCAATAGATAACCTTGTAGAAACGTCTTTATACAATGACATTAAGGATCTGTCGGAAAATGAGCAAAAATTACTTAAGCCCTTATTCGGAACCAGGATCGACCTTCTCAAACTTTACCATTTTCATAGATACGTATGGTATTACAACATGACGCTCGAAGAGACCCTAAGCAGGATGCTCCCGGTCAAGTATAAGGTAAAAACCCTCCATCTCAGGGAGATGGCAAAGGGAGCGACTTGGGAAGAGAGGATCAACAGGCTGGAGGCATATTTCCCTGTTTATGCTGGGATATTCAGAAGTGCCCTTGAACAGGAAGACAGAGAACTGGCACTTGAGATGTCCATTAAAAGATACAACTATCTCAAGACCCTCGCGATATTCCAGAAAGGACCACCGGGTTTTCACACAGCTATCTGCTACTTTATATTAAAATCTCATGAATTAGACGATGTGGTCCGTGTAATAGAGGATGTCAGATATGACAGTGATCGCAGAAATGCGGCCAATTACCTTATAAGACCGATAATCACCGGGGGTGAACCCAAATGGCAGTAATGAAGATGGTCGCATTGACCATGATAGGGCCTGACTCTGAAATGGAGTCTGTCGCCCGTCAGATGGTATTGACAGGAGGGTTCCAGCCTTTGCCGCTCGACCTTCTGGTAAACGACAGGAACCTCCGCTCAAAGGTAACGACCAAAACAGAAAACCCATACGACGAACTTCTGACAAAGGTCACAACAGTATGGAAGATCGCGGGCGAAATGATCCCCGATCCATCCCCTGTCACACTGACAAAAGAGTTTACCCTCACCGCAGCCCGAAGGAAAGTTGAACGGACTTCAAAAAGGCTGGAAGTATGGGAAAAAAGAAGGGTCGTACTTTCCGAAGAGGAAGATCTCTTTTTAGCCACCAAGTTGTTCGTAGAAGCGCTGAAAGGCACTGAATTCGGTCCTGCGGAACTTGCCGAAGGCAACTTCCTGATCCCCTTTTTTGGTCGTCTGTCAAACGAAAACTACCAGAGACTGATGGAGAGCAGTGAAGAGTCACCCATAGTAACAAATGATCTGACCGTGATCAACGGCAACACATGGGTCATTGTATTGACAGTAAAAGGATATGAAGAACCGGCCAAGAAGCTTCTGGATGCGGTCTACTTCAAAGAATTCTCATTAAAAGACATAGCATCACAGTTAAAAGGGGATGACCCCCTTACCCTTGTGAACAAAAGACTAGCCAACCACCAAAGAGCCATCAAAGGACTCGCCAAAGCCGCCAAGGACATGCTTAGGGAGCATCGATCCAAATATGAACTGCTCTATTCGCAGCTCTACACGATGCAGAGAGTCTATGACGTATGCAAAGGACGCGGTGAAGTAAGCGGAATGTTCGTCCTTTCAGGATGGATACCTGCTGACACCCTCGCTGCTATCAAAAAAACTGTCGAGGAAGAGGCCCCTATGACCACCATCATGGTGGAAGAGACAAAGGACATCAGCTACTCAGGCATACGTGTACCGACGCTTCTTCGGAACAACTCTTTTTTCAGGGCTTTTCAGGACATAGTGTCGATGTATAGCCTGCCTTCCTATGGAGAAATAGATCCATCTCCCATAGTAGCCATATCGTTCGTCCTCTTTTTTGGTTTCATGTTCGGAGATGTCGGACACGGCTTAATGATATTCCTCGGTTCAATGTTAATGGTCAAACGGGGGATGATCAAACGTTCCTTTGGACAGGTCATGAAGTCAGTGGCTGTAAGCTCTATGGTCTTTGGGGTACTTTACGGAAGCATATTCGGGATGGAAGACATAATCCCCGCACTATGGTTATCTCCGATGCACGACACAAACAAACTCCTTATAATAGCCATCTGTCTTGGAGTATTCATGATAAGCCTCGGGCTCATACTTAATATGATAAAACAGTACAGGGCAAGGGACTTTGGAAGGCTGCTCTTCGACGGGCAGGGGATGGCCGGACTCGTCCTCTACTGGACTATGACCGGGCTAGCTGCAATATACATGACGGGCACGAAGATCTCTAATGTCACAGCTAACATAATGTGGGCCGGAGTCGGATTAATGATGCTTCTCATGATATTCAGAGATATCCTGGCAAGATACCTCTTGCACCAGAAGAGCGAAGGAGAGTCTGTGGTCCTTAATCTTTTTGATATACTGCACAGCCTGATGTCATTCGTTTCGAACACGGCATCATTTGTAAGGCTTGCAGCTTTCGCGCTCAACCACGTCGGGCTATCTATGGCTGTAATAATGCTTTCTGAAATGGTCCATTCACTTCCCGGCGGGATCGTAATGAAAGGGATAATACTTGTAATAGGAAACATCGTTATAGTCTGTCTGGAAGGTCTGATCGTCTTTATCCAGACTCTGCGGCTTGAATATTACGAGTTCTTCGGTAAATTTTACACGGGAGGGGGAAGTCAATTCAAACCGGTCGGCTGGAAAAAGGACGGCTCCAAGTATGTTGCTCCGGCCATCGAGAAGTAATTACTTATATATGCTTTCTGACATAATAAAAGATCAAGCTAATATTTTTTGTTCAATTAATGTGAAGGAGTGGGTTTTTAATGTTTGGACTTGCAATGTGCTGCGGCACTGTCGCAACAATGATAGGCCTGGGGTATTTAATGCAACGCAAAGGCTATAAAGGAGGGCGTGCCTTCTATCTCTCAGGATTGGGAATATCATCGCTCCTTGTCTTCACAGGTGCAGCGCTATCTCTCACGATGCACCCTGCATTCGCTCAAGCCGTTGCAGCACCTTTGGGCACGGGCGCGGGAATGGGTTTTATCGCCGCTGCAGTCTCCACAGGACTGGCATGTCTGGGAACGGGGCTTGCCGTTGCAAGCGTCGGATCCGCAGCACTCGGTCTGGTAGGAGAAAAACCGGAGATGATGGGAACCACCCTTATTTATCTTGGCCTTTCAGAAGGTATCGCTATATACGGCGTTATAGTTTCACTTCTGATACTCGGACGGATTTAAGGACAACAATAATAACATGAAAGCTTTTCTTGTGAGCGACAACCATGATTCCTTGGTAGGCATGAGGCTTGCCGGCATACAGGGCTGCCTCGTTCACACCGCCGATGAAACTTTTGCGGCGATAGACAGAGCACTGAAGATGCCCGACCTTGCCATTCTCGCAATTACAGAGAAAGCTGCGGAAATGGCCCCGGATGTTATTCAGCAGTTGCGAGAGCGCGGGGAACTGCCTCTGCTTATTGAGATACCTGACAGATTCGGTACTAAACGGGGACCGGATTTTCTGACCCGCTACGTACAGGAAGCCATTGGGGTGAAAATGTAATGAAAGAAGTATCCAGTGAAAAAATAGGTACATTAAGGGACATGATCCTTGAGAGAGCTGGGGCTAGTAAGAAAGAACTGGTAGCAGGGGCAAGAGAAGAAGCCGAAGAATGGATGCTCAGAGAGACAGAAAAACTTCAGCGTGAAACCAACCTGATCCTCCAGGATGCAAGAAAAAGAGCTGAGGATATCAGGCGCAGACAGATCCTCTCTGCAGAGAGAGAAAAATCTACAGAAACTCTGAGACTGCAGAACCGGATCCTCTCTGAAGCACTCGGAAGGCTTCAAGATAGACTCGTGCACCTCAGGGAACGTAAAGACTATGTCGACATCATTGCAGGAATGTGCATCGATGCAATAAATTCCCTAAGAGAGACCAAGGGACTCAAGCTCAGGCTTTCAGCAGTTGACGTTGGCCTGGCTGACTTGGTAATTACAAAAGTGAAAGAACTTATGCCGGAAGCTGAAATTACCTTTGACCCGGAGACGGCCACCATACTTGGCGGATGCTGGGTATCCACAAATGACGACCGCAGGCAGGTAAACTCTGACTGGCAAAGCCTGACGCAGGATATGGCCGATACCCTGGCTGAACGGCTCCTGCCGCTGCTTTAGGAGGAATGGAACTTGGAGGCTAAGACAAACATCGCCCCAAATAATAAGGAAGGTACAGTTACCTTCGTGAACGGTCCCGTCATAAAGGCCTCTAATATGCGTAATTTTGCTATGCGTGAAGTTGTCAATGTCGGCCCCAAAAAACTTATGGGTGAAATAATAAGCATGAATGACGATAGTGCAACTATTCAGGTCTACGAGGACACAGACGGGCTCAGTATCCATGAAACCGTCACAGGTTCGGGTGAACCCCTCTCGATCGAGTTAGGCCCGGGACTTATAGGCAGCTTCTTCGATGGGATAGGAAGGCCCCTGGACGCTCTTCTTGAATCAGAGGGAATGTATATTTCTCCTGGAACCTCGGTCAATATGCTTGACCGGGACAAGATCTGGGATGTGACCCCTGTTGCTAAAGCAGGCGACCTTATAACAGGAGGAACAGTTATTGCTACAGTGCAGGAGACCCCTCTACTGCTTCACAAAATTATGGCTCCGCCTGAAACTGAGGGCGAACTTACCTGGGTAATATCAAAAGGCCAGCACAATGGCGGCGAAATGGTCGCAAAGATCAAGGACGCCTTTGGCCGCGAAGTTTCCATACCCATGATCCAGAGGTGGCCTGTAAGGACTCCCAGACTATACAGGGAACGGCTGCTTCCAAACGAACCATTCGTGACCGGACAAAGAGTCATCGACGGCCTCTTCCCTATAGCAAAAGGGGGTACGGCATGCATCCCGGGAGGCTTTGGGACCGGAAAGACCGTCACTCAGCATCAGCTTGCAAAATGGGGAGATGCTAAGGTGGTTATTTACATAGGCTGCGGTGAAAGAGGGAACGAAATGACAGACGTTCTTGAACAGTTCCCCGTGCTCGAAGATCCCAGATCCGGAAGACCTCTAATGGAACGAACCATTTTGATCGCCAACACATCTAACATGCCTGTCGCGGCCCGTGAAGCATCAATTTATACAGGTATCACTATCGCCGAATATTTCCGCGACATGGGATATGACGTTGCTATAATGGCCGACTCAACTTCGAGATGGGCAGAAGCCCTTCGCGAACTTTCGGGTCGCCTTGAAGAGATACCTGCTGAAGAAGGGTTCCCTGCATATCTGCCGAGCAGACTGGCTGAATTCTATGAACGAGCCGGCCGTGTAGTAACGTTGGGCGGAGAAAATGGCAGCATCACAGTAATAGGAGCCGTTTCACCTCCGGGAGGAGACTTTACAGAACCTGTTACCAGGCACACCAAACGATTTATCAGATGCTTCTGGGGACTGGACAAAAACCTCGCAAACGCCAGACACTATCCTGCCATTTCGTGGATAGATTCATACAGCGAATATGCAGAAGAGGTAAACGAATGGTTTTGCTCAAACGTAGACCCTAGATGGGGAGATGTCAGAGATGAAGTCCGCCAGATACTTGCAGAGGACAACAAGGTACAGCAGGTCATAAAATTGGTCGGAGAAGATGTACTTCCTGACGATCAGAGACTTGTTGCGTTTACAGCGTTTTTGATCAAGAACGGATATCTGCAGCAGAACTCCTTCGGCTCAGACTCCTATTCTCCACCGTTAAAGGGCTTTGAGATCCTTGAAGTAATAATGGATTTCTACAAAAAAGCTCTTAGGCTGGTCCGCAAGGGCATTCCGATATCCCTTATAAGGGAAGATGAATCGGTCGACTCGATCACGCACCTCCGTGAACTCTCTCCGGATGACAAAGATGGTTTCGCTATGGCGAGAAAGAGGATACACGCTCACCTCGAGAGGGTAGAGTCAGAAAGAACAAGAAAGCTTGGAGGTGAGTAGCCGGTGTCAAATGCTGAATATATCGGAGTAAGAGATATTGAAGGCCCCTTTATTCTCGTTGAGAACGTAAGCGGCGTAGGTTACGGCGAGCTTGTCGACATTCGTGACAGTAAAGGACGTCTTCGTCATGGACAGGTAAAATCCCTGAGCGAAAAAGCTACACTGGTACAGGTATTCACCGGAACTGAAGACCTTATACCCAATACGACCAAACTGCGTTTCCTTGGAAAACCATTTGACATCAGACTTTCAAAAAGCATGCTTGGACGTACCTTTAATGGCCTTGGAGAACCGAAAGACGGCTGCGGGGAGACATACGGCGGGAAAAAGGTCAACATCAACGGACTCCCCCTTAACCCCATGGCGCGCCAGTATCCCAAGGACTTTATCAACACTGGGATATCTGCGATCGATACCCTGACAACGCTTATAAGAGGACAAAAACTCCCGATCTTCTCAGGAAACGGCCTGCCGCATAATCAGCTGGCAGTACAGATAGCAACCCAGGCAAAGATCATGGGATCGGACGACTTCGCTGTTGTCTTTGCAGGAATAGGGATCAAACATGATGATGCGGCTTATTTTATACAGGAGCTCTCTAACAGAGGTCACAGCAATAACATAGTAACATTCCTGAACCTTGCCGATGATCCGGTCATCGAGCGTATCGCGACTCCGAGGATGGCACTCTCGACAGCTGAATATCTCGCCTATGAACTGGGATTGCACGTACTTGTCATCATCACTGACATGACAAGCTACTGCGAAGCACTGAGAGAGATAGGTGTTGCAGCCGGTGAGGTCCCCAGCCGTAAAGGATACCCGGCCTACCTCTACAGCGACCTCGCATCCCTTTATGAAAGGGCGGGGGTAGTAAGAGGCGTAAGCGGAAGCGTTACACAGATCCCGATACTTACAATGCCCAACGACGATATCACCCACCCTATACCTGACCTTACAGGATTTATTACTGAAGGCCAGATAGTTCTGTCAAGAGAGCTTGACTCAAGAAACATATATCCTCCTATCGATATTCTGACAAGCCTTTCAAGGCTGATGAAGGACGGCATAGGTAAAGGATATACAAGAGAAGACCATCCCCGCGTTTCAAGCCAGCTCTTCGCATCTTACAGCAGGGTCCAGGACGTGCGCTCCCTTGCGGGAGTCGTCGGCGAGGACGAGCTTTCCAAAAATGACAAGATGTTGCTGGAATTCGGAAAACTGTTCGAGGAAAAATTCCTTAAGCAGGGAAAAGAAGAGGAACGTGAAATAGGGTACTCCCTAGACATGGCATGGGAAATCCTAAGCAGCCTGCCGCGAAGCGAGTTTACAAGAATTTCGCTTAGAGATATCCAGGAACACATCAAAAAATACAACAATTGACCTTTACTTTAAAAACCATAAAAAAGGGGCGCCGGGAGATAAAATCACCGGACCCCTTTTTTTATCCGGCTATGTATGCCGTAAACAGAAAAGTTTGGGCCTAATTCTCTATCTGAGCATTATCGCCTTTTTTCACCGTTCCTCCGGAAACAACTAAACAAAAAAGACCTTCTGAAGGAAGCAGACTGACTCCAAATGTCCTGCTTACGATACTTGGATGGTCCTCCTTGCCTATCTGAGTGACCTCGAGAACTACATTCTCACCAAGCCTTATCCTGCTTCCAGTTGCAAGAGAAGAAAGATCCAGCCCCGTGATCAGGACATTTTCTGCAAAATCGCCGGGACCCATGTTAAGGTTCTTATCACTGTTGACTTTCTGAACGCTTTCAAAACTGAGACATGTGACCTGTCGCCCCCAGTCTCCCGCATGACCGTCATTTTCGATTCCCTTACCCGCAATAAAGAGCGCATCAGGCACTTCTTTCTTAAGCTGACCTCTCTGAGGACTTAAAGAAATTGAGTAGACACTTCCAATTTTATCCATCTGAATCTTCCTTTCCATCCACTCTTAACAGCATTAAGAGCATTTAACTCATCTTTCACACCTATCCTTACTAGTAGATTGATAAGACTTTGCTGAGTAATGGTAAGAGCAGGGGAGTCGGTTGGGAGTCAGTTGCAAATCGATTGCAAATCAATTATTAAACCTCAAAAAACAACCCTCGAGACAGTTTATACGCTGCTGTCTCTTCCCACCAGTTTTTATAGACTGTCTATAGTTGAGAGGTACAGTGAGGGCACCTCGTCGCGTTGTCATCGATATCAGAGAAACAGAAGGGGCATTTACGCTTGGGCGCCGGCGTGGGAGCAGGCTTTGACATTTTGTTCGCAAAGCGTATAACACAGAAGATAGCCGCTGCCTGGATCAGAAAATTAATGATCGAGTTGATGAAAAGACCGTAGCCTATCACAGGAAGGCCTGCTTCTGTAGCTTCAACAAGCGTTGCCGCAGGAGTCCCTGAAAGGTTTATGAACAGATTGGAAAAATCAACTCCGCCAAGCAGAAGACCTACCGGGGGCATAAGGATATCTGTAACCAGTGAAGCTACAACCTTGCCAAACGCCGCACCTATTATCACTCCTACCGCCAAGTCCAAAACATTACCACGCATTGCAAATTGTTTAAAATCCTGCATTACTGACATGTGAACACCTCCATGCTATTTTCAGCTTAGATTATACGACAAACATGTAAACATTTTCATATTAAAATAAAAAAAAGAAATTAAAAAGTTGCCATGCAAAATATTCAAGAGACCTGATCAGGAGGTCAGCTTTGCAAAGCTTGGTACTGAACTTATCAGCCTGATGGTATATGGATCACGGGGAGTCTTAAGTATTTCGTCAGCAAAACCTTCCTCACAGAGTTCTCCCTCTTTCATTACCATTATCCTCTCTGCTGCTGCTCCGGCAAGTAAAAGGTCATGTGTAACAAAGATCATTGCCGTCCCGGATGCCACATGTTTTGTCAATACTTCGATAACCTCTCCCCGTGTTGAAGCGTCCTGCATAGAAGTCGGTTCGTCGCAGAACAATATCTCGGGAGAAAGCATCAGTGCTCTGGCGATCTGTACTCGCTGCCTCTGTCCGCCTGAAAGACCTACTGCACGGGACCTCAGTATCCTCTCACCCCTAAGACCAAGCTCTGCAAGCAATGCCACAGCTCTTTCCTTTATTTTGTCTTTACCTATCTCCATTCCGGCAATAACAGCGGGCTCGCAGACAGCTTCCAGTGCTGTCAGCCCGGGCGGAATGGCACCATAAGGATCCTGCTGTATATACCCACATTTTTGCCTCACCCCGGCCAGTTCATTAGCTGAGAGAGAGAGGAGCTCTTTGTCAAAGAGAGCAACTTTGCCGCTGTCCGGTTTGACAAGCCCAACAAGAGAGCGAAGTAGGGTGGTTTTGCCACTGCCTGATTCACCAACAACCGCCAGGGTCTCTCCGGGAGAAAGAGAGAGAGAGATGTTTTTTATCGCATCGTGCCGCTCTCCTCTTTTTGATTTGAAGCTGACTGTCAGATTCAATACTTCGATAATACTGCTACACATTTTCTTCATCCCTTTGCCGGAACATTGCCTTGACCAGCTCTTTTGTGTGGGCATGTACGGGAGCGTTAACTATTTCACAAGGGCTCCCCGTCTCAGCTATCGATCCATCTTTCATGACTATAAGCCTGTCACAGACTATCGCAGCCAGAGGCAGGTCATGGGTAACAATAATGATGGAAAGATCTTTGCTCTTTCTCAGCCTTGAAAGCAGTTCAAGTATTTCGGCCTGGACTATCACATCCAGCGCAGTAGTAGGCTCATCCGCAAGAAGAAGTGCGGGAGAACACGCCAAAGCAAGAGCTATTGCTGCGCGCTGTTTCTGACCTCCCGACAGTTCGTGCGGATATCTTTCTTTGATCCCTGCATCCAGCCCTACCTCACCAAGCAGGCGGACAACCTCTTCTTCTGCCTCTACACCAATTTTGTTCGAATGAACGTTCAGTACTTCTTCTATATGACTTTTGATCTTCATTACAGGTGTAAAAGAATTCTGAGCACCCTGAGGCACAAGGGCTATTTCTTTCCAGCGCAAATTTCGTAGCTCTCTATCCGACATCCTCAGGATGTCAGAGCCTTTGTAGATAAGTTCACCTGTAATTTCTGTCCGCGGCGGCAAAAGCCCCAGAGCAGCCATCATAATGGTGCTCTTTCCACTTCCTGATTCCCCCACCAAGCCGGTAAAGGTGCCCTTTTCAATATGCAGAGAGACTCCCCTTACGGCATCAGTCGTCCTGCCCATTGAGTTGTATCTTACTGAAAGGTTTCTGATATCAAGCATTTTTTTCGTTTCCAAGCCTTGGGTCAATTTTTTCTTCCAAATAGCGCCCAATATCCAAAAAGATAAGACATAGAGCAACTATTCCCAACCCCGGCGGGAGAAGGAGCCACCATGCGCCCTCTGTAAAAGCTCCAAAGGAATGGGCCTCATGCAGCATTCGTCCCCACGATATGAGTCTTGGATCAGAGAGTCCCAGAAAAGCCAGTCCTGCCTCGGCCAGTATTGCACCGGGGACTCCCAGAGCCACATTGGCAAGTAGTATCGGTGCCGCCTCCGGTACAAGGTGGCGCCAAAGGATGTATCCCCGTTTTGCCCCAAGGGCCCTAAGTCCCTCCACCCATGGACTTTCTCTAACTGTGAGCACAAGGGCCCTTACTGAGCGCGCCGTTCCCATCCATGAGAATATCGATAGAATAAGGACTAGCTGCCATAATCCTTTGCCCCATATCCCCGCAAGGACCATCATTATAGGAAGAGTCGGTATCGAGAGCAGTACATCTACGATCCTCATTACAAGGGAGTCGAACCACCCTCCAATATATCCGGTTGCAAGACCCAGTCCAAGTCCAAGAAGACTTGCGATGAGCGTTGCGCTTATGCCCACTATAAGGGAGGTTCGGATGCCAAATATGAGGAGGATCAGAATATCCCGCCCTCTTTGGTCTGTACCAAGGAATCCTTCCCTGCCCCCGCGAAGGGAGAGGGAAAGTTCTGTTTCTTCAGCGCCTTCTGTGCGGATAGTGTATTTTCCTTTTGAAGGGAAAAGACGATCAACGCTCTTCCCTATCAGGGGAAGTTCTAGTTTTTGCTTGAAGATCATATCTCTGCCGTCCATATTTATCCAGTAGACATCACTTCCACTGAGAGTGTCAAGGATATGTTCACCCTGTGGTGTGGACCATATCAACCGAACCTCTTTATCCGGATCAGCGCTTATTTTTCCGTCCAGGGCAAAAATTTCAGGAGGCAGTTTGTCCCAGACAATGTCAACGGGCTCATTCCCCATCGTATATTCTGAAGAGGTGGGAAGTTCCGTGTTCCACCATACAGGTCTGGCAAAGGGTGCCCCTGTTACATCGGATGGATGTCTCGTAATAAGAACAGGTGCCAGGAATCCTGTCAGGAATATACATATCAGCAGGATGATGCTTTTCCGTTTCAGGATGTCTCTCATTGGTCTCTGCCTCCTACGCGAACTCTTGGATCGACCAGCCCATAGACGACATCTGCAAGCA
>JAAZCN010000355.1 GCA_012513245.1 Synergistaceae bacterium
GAGCAGTCCCTCTTTATCGCTTATATCAGCCCAAACCGTATCATATACATCCACGCCGGCAGCGCGCGCTGCTACTACAACTCTGCTTCTCGCATAGAAAAGCTCCCAGCCCTCTTTTGTTTTCTTTACACCCATATCTGCAGTCAGATCCTGTCCGCCCAGAGTAAGCGCCTGGACCCGCGGACATGATGACGCGATGAGGAATGCATTCTCGACCCCAACAGCTGTTTCTATCATCGCATGTATTCGTACCTTACCGACCGGGATAGAATTCGCTTTTTCAATCTCTTCGATTTTTTTATCAGCTGCCACGACATCCGCGGGACCGTTGCATTTCGGTATCCTTATGGCAGCCGGCGCACAGGGAATGATCTCATTCAGGTCGTCATCAAAAAAGTCCGTGTCTGCACCATTTATTCTTACTGTAACTATAAGATCTTTAAAATCATAGTCTTTTAAATAGCAGGCCACCATTTTTCTTGCTGCGTCTTTCTCGGTAAGCGCCACTGCATCTTCAAGGTCGAGCAATATACTGTCTGCCCCAAAGACAGGCGCATGCTGGATCATGCCGGGGGAATCGCCGGGGATATAAAGCATTGAACGGCAAGGCTTCATTCTTTCGCCACCCCTTTACCGGCACGCATCAAAGCCGTTTCAAGACGCGCTTTTATAGTTATCTCAAGGGCACCCTGATCCTGGATCGATATTCCGGCTCCGTTGAGGCCGTGATTTTTTACTATGCTCTCAACGAGCTGCATCGTCCTTTCAGCAAAAATTTCGCTGTTGGCCCCTTTATATTCAAGTTTAAGTTTTTCAGCCGGTGAAGCCGTCACCAGACAGTCGGATGATTCCAACGTTCCGGCGCTGGCAGTCTTAAGCAAGATCAATCTGCTCATCACCTTTCATTCTTATTTGAAGAAGGAGGAGGAGGAGGATGGGGAGAACTCCCCCTCCTTCAATTATATTACTTTGCTCAACTTTCCCCTTATTTTTACTAGTGGATTTAAAACCTCTATTTCTCGTTTTCTCAGTACATCTACTACTGTGGCTCAGACCATACCACGTGAAACTGCCTGAAGAGCTGGCGGGAGTCGGTTGGGGAGTCAGTTGCAAATCGATTGCAAATCAATTGTTAAACCTCAAAAACGACCCTCTTTGCCATCTCCAACAGGACAATTGTGAAACTGCGACCAATATGGTCGCGTGAAACAATTGTAAGCGCGGTCAAACGATCGTTAGAATCTGCCCTTTATCGTCTCCCCCGAGTGCCTGTATCGGGGGTCCAGTGGCTTTTGTTTGGTCCTGAAAAGCTTATTATAGTCAAGGTTCAAAGCCACTGGTTTTCCCGCTCAAAAGCATGCGGGAAAGACGGTGGGAAAATTATATTACTTTATTTGAGTCTCTCCGCTATGGCATGTAGGAATTCTTCGGTCGTCACAACTCTTTTGTCGTATACGTCAGCTATTGGTGCAATATCTTGGGTCATTATCCCTGACTCTATGGTCTCTGTTGAAGCTCTTTCAAGCTTGTCGGCAAAAGTCTGAAGTTCTTTGATCCCGTCAAGCTCGCCGCGTTTCCTGAGCGCACCCGACCATGCGAAGATCGTCGCCATTGGGTTGGTGGAAGTAGCTTCACCCTTGAGATATTTGTGATAGTGGCGGGTGACTGTACCATGGGCCGCTTCATACTCAAAGACGCCATCCGGGGAAACAAGTACCGATGTCATCATGGCAAGGCTTCCAAATGCAGTGGCAACCATGTCGGACATGACATCACCGTCGTAGTTTTTGCATGCCCAGATAAAACCACCCTCTGAACGTATTACACGGGCGATAGCATCGTCGATCAGTGTGTAAAAATATTCTATGCCTTTTTTATCAAAATCTGCCTTAAATTCTGCGTCAAATATTTCCTGAAAAATATCCTTAAAACGGTGATCATATTTTTTTGAAATGGTGTCTTTCGTTGAGAACCAGAGAGATTGTTTTGAGACCAGCGCATATTTGAAGCATGAACGCGCAAAGCTTTTTATAGACTTATCAAGGTTATGCATGCCCATGACTACACCGCCGCCCGTGAATTCATGGACCAGCTCTTTCTGCACCTTTCCCTCTTCTCCGTCCGCAGGCTCAAATGTCATATAGACCCTGCCGGGAGTATCTATGACCATCTCAACGTTCTTGTAAATATCACCATATGCGTGACGTGCGATCGTTATCGGTTTGTTCCATGTTCTTACTGTGGGGCTGATACAGTCCAGGAAGATAGGAGATCTGAAGACTGTTCCGTCAAGTATGGCTCTTATTGTCCCGTTTGGGCTCTTCCACATCTGTTTGAGGTCATATTCTTCCACTCTCTGCTGGTTAGGAGTAATGGTGGCACATTTAACTCCGACGCCGTACTTTTTTGTCGCCTCCGCGGCCTCTACAGTTATCCTGTCGTCTGTTTCATCACGCATCTTAAGTCCGAGGTCGTAGTATTCTGTTTTCAGGTCAATATAAGGGTCAAGTAGGATCTCTTTTATCTTGCTCCATATGACCCTTGTCATCTCATCCCCGTCCATCTCTACCAACGGTGTCTTCATCCCAATTTTCATGTCATTCCCACCCATCATTATGATATTTAAATGTATTTGATAACTGCTTTCTTCCTGTTTATTTCACTCTGCTTTTCATTCTGCCGGGAATAATAATTCATCAGACAACCCGCCAGTATGATTTCCCTGTCCTCCTTGGTCAGATCGGGCATATTAAGTCTTATGTCCGTCCTTAAGGATCCCCGTATAATTACTGCATCAACATACTCCAGACCATCAATGACGGCTTTGCGGATACCAGGTATAAAGAGCCAGTCTCCGACAGAAAGCTTATCTTTGTCTCCGGGAGCAATGATAAAGGGAATCATTCCCCAGTTGATAAGATTGCTTCTGTATCGTTTTGTTGCGTACTCCTCTGCGATATTAGCCTGACCGCCAAGTACTTTCTGAGAAGAAGCTGCCTGCTCACGTGCAGATCCGTCCCCCGGTTTTACCGCAAATATCGTGCTCCCTATAACGATATTTTTAAAGGCGCTTTTTGTTTTTGTAAGCGCAAGTAATGATTTAAGGTCAAAGGGTATTTCTTTTGACTCTGCCTCCACCAACTTTCTGCGCCTGTTTTCCAGAGCCTGTGATGCCTTTGCCCTGCCAACATATCCCGGGTCTTTGCGGGACAGTGTATATTCAGCCAATTTCATAGGATTGGAGCGAAGAGATGATGTCTCTCCGGACGGGATAAGTTCATCTGTGGTCGTAACAGGATCGGTAATGACCGACGCTACGGTCAGCATCAAATTTTCTGCCAACGGATATACCCTGGGCCACGGACGGATATTAGGACCATAGACAAGCTCTGTTTCGGGATGTGGATTTCCGAAACCGCGATAGACCTTCTTATCGTATATTTCTTTTCGGAAAGTATATTCGACCTCATGAAGAATCTCACCATATTTTTCAGCGGAGGTAAGCGAACCGCCGTTTGCTGCTGTTGCGGCTATAGATCTTGCATCCATAAGCGCAACTGAGGCAAGCTGCCCTCCATCAGGCTTTGATCCCTCTCTGTTTGGAAAATTTCTGGTCGTATGCCTGATGCTGAGCCCGCTGTTGGCCGGTGTGTCGCATGCCCCGAAACAGGGACCGCAAAATGCTGTCCTTACTGTTGCCCCTGCGGACATCAATTCTAAAAGTGAGCCGTTTTCCATAAGATCCATTTTTATAGGCTGGCTGCCAGGGTATACGCTCAGAGAGAACTCTCCTATGCCGGAGCTGTTTGTCTTAAGTATCTGGGCTGCTGCAACGATATTATCCGGGGTACCTCCGGCGCATCCTGCTATGACACCATGGTTTACACAGAGGCGTCCGTCACGGATCTTATCACGGAGAGAGAGTGAAAGATTGGGATTTTCTATCTGCCCGGATGCCTCTTTCTCTACGCTCTCCAGGATTTCCCATGCATTTTCATTTAAATCGTCGATAGTGTAAACATTGCTAGGGTGAAATGGCAGAGCTATCATGGGCTTGACTTTATCAAGATCGATCACTACAGCCCCGTCATACCAGGTTGCCTCTCCGGGATCCAGCTGCCTGTAATCATCCGGTCTGCCGTGTATCTCATAATATTTTTTCACACGGTCGTCCGTCCTCCATATAGAGGAAAGGCATGCCGTTTCAGTTGTCATGACATCTATCCCGTTTCTAAATTCAACAGGCAGACTGCTGACACCGGGACCTACGAATTCCAGGACCTTGTTTTTTACAAAACCGTCGTTGAAAACTGCTCCTATGAGCACAAGCGCAACGTCCTGCGGACCTACGCCGGGGCGAGGCGAACCCTTTAGATATACTGCGATGACCTCCGCCCTCGGGAAGTCATAGGTGTGGCTTAAAAGCTGTTTGACCAACTCCGGGCCACCCTCTCCTATTCCCATTGTACCTAACGCTCCATATCGGGTGTGACTGTCAGAGCCAAGGATCATTCTGCCGCATCCGGTCATCATTTCCCTAACATAAGAATGTATCACAGCCATATGAGGGGGGACATACTCGCCTCCGAATTTTTTCGCTGCAGACAATCCGAAGACATGGTCGTCCTCGTTTATTGTCCCTCCTACGGCACAAAGGCTGTTATGGCAATTTGTCAGCACATAGGGGACAGGAAATTTTTTCATGCCGCTCGCTAGTGCAGTCTCAATTATCCCTACATAGGTAATGTCGTGAGACGCAAGAGCATCAAAATGAATTTTTAACCTTTCACCCGTCTTATCAGAATTGTGGGATTGCAGGATCTTAGATGCGATAGTCCCCTTTGATGCCTTCTTCTTGTCTGGGATGGTCTCTCCCATGGGGTCGAGCCCTGCTTTTATCAAACTATTGTTGATTTCATTCATATTCATCTTGTTTACCTCTTCGACTAAAAGGTCTCCGCGAAATAAATATGCTCCATTTCTGATTATCTTCAGCACTGTCACCCACTCCTCTACAAATTTTTGGTCTTGTTCCTGCCGTCTCACATCATCTATGTTAAATATGTAAATATAATAAACTTTCATATTTATTGTGATTTTTGTGTACAGTTATAACCCAATTAAATTGGAACGTTTGAGTTTAAGTGCCTTGCTGAAAAGTACCGGAAAACATCAGATAATGTAGAAAGGTATTAAAGAAAAACATAACCATAAAATAATGATGTTTAGCTTATTGATTCAAAAAACATGCTATACACTTTCTGTTGAAACGTCAATGTAATTTTCACAATTTCTGCCATATTTAGAATAGAAAGATAATTACAATCAATTCGCCGGGAGAGTCAAAAATATCGTGTGATAAAATCATCTGCTGTGAAAGATATCATACCTCTTACCGTAAAGAAAAATAAAGGGCCGAAGGATGTATTCTTCGGCCCTTTATTTCATTTAACTTTAAGATATCGCTTGGATCCTCTCAGTCCTGTTTTCTTTTAAGAAGAAGTTTGAGTGGTCTCGCGACAGGAACAGGAACCGGAACTTTGTCAAAAGACCCTTCCGTCGTTTGATCCTCTGTTTCCGGCTGCAGTTTTTTATCTTCCTCTTTTCTGTAGAGGACCTGCATGGACTTTGAACCGTCTCGGTATATCGTTATCCCCTTACATCCAAGTTTCCATGCAAGAACGTATGAATCAAGGACATCCTTTATTGAGCTGCCGTGGTGAAGGTTGACTGTTTTTGAGACGGCAAGGTCAGTATATTTCTGGAATACTCCCTGGGTACGGACATGGGAGATCGGGGCCACGTCATGGGACGTTACAAAAACAGATTTTATTATATTTTCCGGCAGTGCCTCTTTAAGAGCATCTGCATAAGGCCTGTTCAATTGCTTCATGACTACCTTAGTCCCGTCTATCTGGGTACGTACCCGCGTATGCTCAAGAGCGAAGAGGGGTTCTATTCCCGATGAACAGTCCGCAAGAAGAGCTATTGTTCCGGTAGGTGCAATGCATGTAAGAGTCGCGTTGCGACGTCCAAGATGCTCAAGCGCTCCGGGTATGCCCTTTTCCTTTCCAAGTTCGACCGATGTTTTATGCGCCGTATCTTTGATCAGGGACATTATTTTTTCCGCAAGTTCAATGGCTTGATCACTGTCATAAGGCAACCTCAGCCGGAAAAGAAGGTCAGCCCAGCCCATTACGCCAAGCCCTATCTTACGTGTATGCCTGACCGCTTCTGATATCTCAGGAAGAGGATAGTGGTTTACATCTATCACGCTGTCAAGGAACCTTGTAGCGATCGCTGCAGTCTTCTCCAAGAGCTCATAATCGAACTCGCCCTTGCTGACCATTTTGGCCAGATTTATCGATCCCAGGTTGCAGGCCTCGTTTGGATAGAGAGGCGATTCACCGCAGGGGTTAGTGCTGGTAAGAGGGCCAAGGTCAGGAGTGGTGTTTCCCCTGTTGATAGCATCCAGGAATATTATTCCCGGATCTCCTGTCCTCCACGCTGTCTCTGCAATTTCGTCAAGAAGTCCGGCTTCAGCTCCGTCAGGATCAGCCTCTGCTTTCACCATAAAACTGTCATAGACACCCACTGAGATGTTGAAATTTGAGATCGTCCCATCTTTGTCCTTGCAGTGTATGAAGTCTCGTACATCCGGATGGTCGACGTTCAGGATGCCCATATTGGCACCCCTGCGCATTCCCCCCTGTTGGACGGTTTCCGTGGCCTTGTCAAAAAGGCTCATAAAGGAGATCGGACCGGAGGCCTTTCCGTTCGTGCTGTTTACCTTAGCCCCGCTGCTGCGCAGGTTTGAAAAATTGAAACCCGTTCCTCCGCCGCTCTTGTGGATCAGCATCTGTTTTCTTATAGCCTCGCATATGCTTTCCATAGAATCTTCGATCCCTATGACAAAACAGGCGGCAAGCTGACCGTGGGGGGAGGGACGCCCTGCATTCATGATAGTGGGGCTGTTAGGCAGGAAGAGAAGCTTCGCCATAACATCGTAATATTCATCAGCCCATACATACCGGAGCGGGGTCGTTTTCTCAGCAGATGCGACATGCCTCGCTATACGTATAAGCATCTGCTCAGGCGTTTCGGAAGGATTTCCGAATTCGTCCCTCCACAGGTAACGATCGATGAGTATCTCTTTTGCTGACTTATTAAATTCCGGTTTCTGCAACATAATGATATAAAACCTCCCTTTAGATCTTAAGGGCAAATAATTCCAATAAAATTATCTGACAACAATAATTATAATAACATAAAAATTTATATATGTAAGTAGCAAAACACTATATACAAGAGTTTGTTATCCACCAAACACTACATATTGTGTGATTATCTATGTGGATATCAAGTGAATAAAAGCAGGCAGAAGAGAGGATGGATAATTATCTGTGCCAGGTGTCTTTTGAAAAGAGTACGAGGATCGTGTACAGCTCGAGCCTTCCGCAAAGCATGCAGAATGAATATATCCATTTTGCGGCGGTGTGCTGGGAAGCAAAGTTATTAACAGGGCCTACAGACCCAAATCCCGGTCCAACATTTCCAAGCGTTGTGGCAACAGCACTGAAAGATGTTATCAGGTCCTGTCCTGTCGCTGATACAGCAATTGAAGAAAAGATAAATATGAGGACATATAAAACTATGAAGGTCGCAACGGAGGCTACCATCCTGTTCTCTATATTCTGATTCCCGACCCTTACAGTGACCGCAGCATGTGGGTGGATAAATCTTTTTATTTCAGCAACGATCTGCCGGAAAATGACCTGGATACGGATACATTTGATGGACCCTGCGGTGGAACCCGCGCACCCTCCGATAAACATAAGAGATAATAGCACCACCTGGGTAAATGGTGGCCAGAGCGAATAATCCGCCGTAACATAACCTGTGGTGGTCATGATGCTGACTACCTGAAAGGCACCGTAGCGCAGAGCGTGCATGACAGAGTGTGAAAAACCCTGCATATAAAGGTAAAAGGAGATAGCAAGAGTCGCTGCAAAAGCTGTCTTCAGATAGAAACCAAACTCCGGATCTTTGTATGGGGTAAGGCTCTTCTTTTTTATTGCCAGAAGATGCAGGTTGAAGTTAGCTCCTGACAAAAGCATTATTATGGTAAGCGCCCAGTCAAAATATGCTGAATCATAGGCCGCTATACTGGCGTTTCTTGGAGAAAACCCTCCTGTGGATACGGCCGTGAATATATGGCAAACAGACTCATAAAAGCTCATGCCGCCTAAAACGAGCGCAACTATCCCAATGGCAGTCAGTCCCATGTAGACCTTCCACAGCATTGTCGCAGCATCCTGTATCCTGGGGCTGATCTTTTCCAACACAGGTCCGGGCACCTCGGCCTTGAAAAGCTGTGTGACACTCATCCCAAGCATGGGGAGCAGGGCCAGGGTCAGAACGACTATACCCATGCCTCCCAGCCACTGTGTCTGTGCTCTCCACATAAGGATCCCTCTGGGATTCATCTCGATATTGGTAAGTATTGTTGCTCCTGTAGTAGTGAATCCGGACATCGCTTCGAAATAAGCATCAGTGAAGGAAGGGATGTAGCCTCCTGCAATGTAAGGCAGACAGCCCTGAAGGGACGCGAATACCCATGCAAGCGCCACAGCGGCAAAGGCCTCTCTTGTTCCCATATCATTTGCCCTGGCCTTGTAGCCGATCAAAAAGAGGATCAATGAGAAGAGTGAACCCGCAGCTATCGAAACAGCAAAAGCCCTGATGTCGCTGCTGCCGTCTTTGAAGGCCCATCCAAGCGGCATCAGCATGCACAATGATATCAGAAAAACTATAACGGCAAGGAATCTTGCCACTACTCTGAATTTCACCTTACTGATTCTCCAAGAACTTCCATTACCAGTGCCATTGTGTTAGCAGATGCAAAGACAACTATTTTATCTCCTTTTTTAAGCTCGGTCTTCCCCGTAGGAATAAGGAGTTCGTGATCTCTCTCGATAAGCCCTATTATCGAACCGGCGGGCATGTTAAGATCCATAAGACTCTTGCCCACTGACGGCGATCCCTCTGACAGGGTCAGTTCAAGGGCTTCGGAACTAATTTCTTCAAAGACAGTAAGTACCCTTGAGGAGCCGGGGTAGCGGACGTGTCGTATTATGACCTGCGCAAGCGTCTGGTTTCTGTTTACTATGGAATCTACGGGGATGTGTTCTGTCATCCCAAGGTAATTCGATCTTTTGACCACAGCAATGCTCTTTGAGACACCAAGAGTTTTGCCGAGGACCGCGAGCATAAGGTTTGTCTCATCCTGGTCCGTGACCGCGACAAAGCCATCAGCCTTGTCTACACCTTCAGACAGAAGCAGATCCGAATCCGCACCGTCCCCGCATATTACCAGCACTTCAGGAAGTTCGGCCGCTATGCGTTCGCTCTTGGCTTTATCCTCCTCGACGATACAGACCTCGATCCCGGGCGTTCTGGTTATAAGGCGTCTTGCAGTCTGGAAACCTATCTTTCCGGCTCCTATTATGAAGACTTTCCTAAGTTTTTTAGAAAGAGAGGGCTGAAAGAGGGACTCAAGTTCGTGGACCTGGTCGCGGTAGCACATCGAATAGCATATGTCTCCGGGAAGGAGCGCGTCTTTAGCTTTAGGGACGAAACTTTTACCGTCCCTCTGAATAGATACTATAAGTGTAATAAGATCTGGATTTTTCTTCCTTACCTCACATAATGGCATATTTTTTATTATTGAGTCCTCTGCTATCCTAAAGACGTATATGCCTGCCTTACCGCCTGCGATCTCAACTGCATGCAGGGCTCCTCTAACTTCGAGCAGCTCCTCTATTTCCCTTGCGACAGACCTTTCCGGGGAGATGAGCATATCTATGCCAAGGTCCTTCGCCCACCCATCGTTATCTGTGAATTCAAGGCCTACAGCTCTCGATATGACATGGGGAACGCCCATTTTTTTAGCGATCCAACACGCCATGATGTTGACTTCATCTTTATTGGTACAGGCTATAAGAAGGGAGATATCCTCATTTCCGGCTTTCACTCCGGCTTTCTCAAGAACACTTGGTCTTGCTCCGTTCCCCCTTACCACCATGACATCAAGGTCGTTTTCGACGCGTACAGCCCTCTCCTCGTCATCTTCTACAACAACAATGTCGTGCCCATCGGCAGAGAGGTCTTTAGCAACACTGTAACCTACTTCTCCCGCTCCAACCAAAACGATTTTCAAAGCTATTCCGCCCTTCAGCATAAATCAGATAGTCTATCTTTTCCTCTACATCAGATATCTTATAACACCATTGATGATAAAAGCAAACAGCGAGTAGGATTTTGTAAATATTGCCAAATTTTCAAAAAGGAAGAGGCGGCAATGGATCGCCGCCTCTTCCTCTGATTGTACTAGATGTTAAGAAAGAAATACAGTTTAAGCTTTCTTCTTTTTCTTTTCAACTTCCATTGTCCTTTTAAGAGCCCATGCAAAGGAACCAAAACCAACAGCGATACATAGTGCCATGTTGAGCTGCCACATATTTATTTCCTCCTTTTCCCTTCCAGCCTAAGCTAATCCAGCTTATTGGCGTGGACAAGGTTCTTCGCCATAGCTCCGTTGAGGAGGAAGAGGATCACAGCGAGAATGCCCCATTCCACGACCATGGATCCGGGAGTGTAAGCGTATTTCTGGAGCGGCCAGAATTTGTACCATTCTCCAGGATACCATGTTGCGGCCTGATATACCCACCAGCCCCAGACCAGTGCAAATTCGATGGGGAAGAACTTTATTATTGTCCACATCCATTTGACTTTCATGTCTGAGCAGGGAGCAATGTCTTCCTTCCAAAGCTTTTCAACACCATACTTTATAGAGGCGATCGAGTAGCAGAGTCCGACCATTAGCAGCCCTACTCCCCAGACCATGTCCTGGTTTTCGAAAACCCCGTTATCCAGTGCTGACCAGCTTCCAACGGCGATGAAGAATGCCGTTACGAAAATTGTCGCTTTCGGACGGCTAAAGCCCATATCCATAAGGTTGCGGGTCCCGGTCTCGACCATCGCTATGACAGAGCTGAGCGCGGCGGAGAAGAGAGCCACAAAGAAGAGGACTGCCATTACGAATCCTCCTGTGGTATGGGCAAAGAGGTTCGTCAGGTTGATGAATGTAAGTCCGTTAGCGCCTGATTTCATTACTGCAATTGGATCGGGAGCGAGCGCGAAAACTGCCGGAAGTACGACCATACCGGCGAGCATCGCTGCGACCATATCTCCAAATGTTGCTGTAAAGGCGTTGAGCATGATGTCTTCATCCTTGGCAGCATAAACGAAGTAGACATGGAACATACCCCAGCCGGCTCCGGATGACCACGCTGCCTGTGTAAATGCTGCCAGCCAGATATTTGGTTTTGCAAAGTCTAATATGTCCACGTGGTACATGTATTCGAGGCCTTTCCATGCGCCGGGAAGCATAAGTACGCGGACGAGAAGGATCGCCAGAAGGATAAACACTGAGGGGATCATTATTTTGTTTGCCTTCTCGATACCACCCTGGACACCGCGTGAGATAATTGCAGCTGCGATGAGAACAGCTGCTACGAACCACATCCACGCTTCTGTCGCAGGAGGAGTTACAGCAAAATTCTTCCAAACCTCGGTAGTCAGATCCGTGCCGCCTGCCTGCACCTGTGTAAGGAAGCCGGTAAATATAAGAGCAAGGTACTTCATGACCCAGCCGAGAACTACAACGTAGTAGCAGCCGAGCATGATACATACCATTGCGCACCAGGCGCCTACCCAGGCCCAGTTGTCGCCCAGAAGCACTTTGAAGGCTCCGGCGTTTGCCATACGCGTTTTTTTACCAAAAATAGACTCAGCGCAGATAAGAGGTACTGCCCAGATAAATAATGCAAGAAAACAGATAAGTATGAAAGAGCCACCATTGTTGCTTGCTACTTCACGCGGGAAACGCCATATGTTTCCCGTACCGACTGCCATACCAAGAACTGTTGCGATTAGTCCCCAGCGGCTTGCAAACTGATCGCCGCCCTGTTTGATTTCAGCCATACGTTTGACCTCGCTTTCTTATCGATATTTCTGATTTTGGATCAAAGATAAAAAGCAAAATACTTATAATGGTATCATTCGGGCCTGAATACGGACAGAATTACTTTACAAACCTCCTTTCACAGTTACGGTCAATAAATTTGAATATATATACAAAATAGATATTCAGGACCCAGCACCACCACAGCTTACCATATATAAACTTCATTTTCAATAATGTAAAAATAAAAAACCTTTGTCTTTTTTTGAGAAAAATATTTGTGAAATATCTAAACAATCTAAAAACAGCAATTTTATTGGTGCAATAAAAGACGCTTAGTTCAAATTTATATTAATTTCAGACATAAAACTTTTTAAAACACGCCATTATGAATTTCGTTTAGAAACATCAGGAAATATTCAATTTGATATATATTTTTATAAAGCATGACATGTGTTCGGATGTTAAAGAACAGGCAGTTATTTGTTCGCAGGTTACAATAGGTTGTTCCGACGGAGAGCAACAGACAAAGCTGTCCAACTTCCACAAAAACAGCATCCCTAAGAAAAACGGGGCTGTTTCGGGAAGAACAGATGTTTTCTCTGCATATTGATGTCAACGAAAAGAGAGTAATTGTCTTAATTTTCAGCAAAAATTTGCATAAATCAATTTTATTATTTAATCTATCAATATATAAATTTTAATTCTTCGATTTTACCTTTGGCTTTTCTTTTAACTCTTTTTCCAGCCTCAGTAGTTCGTTTCTCGTGTCTGAATCCATGTTTTTCATCATTTCATTACGATATATCATGCCTATATCGTTCCTGGAAAGTCCGGGATGTGACTCAAGTTCAGTGTATGCGGTCACTTTTTTGTCCCTGAAGAAGACATCAAAGTCGGCAAAACGCTGCCCCATCTCGTTGTACTCAAGTCCCATAGCTATCTTTTTGATCTCCTGCACTTCCATTGGAGTAAATATCTTCACAAGGTAAATTGGGACGCTCATCAGGACCATTGCCTGGTCTTTGCCCCACTTTTCTGCAAGGACGACCCCTATCTGGAGACCCTGAGTTGCCATCCAGAGCCTCTGTCTGTGTATGGCAAAATATCCGTTTGCGTCGTATATTTTGATCTCGACATCATTCCAGTCAGGAGTGCCCATAGCATTCCCAAGATACTCTGTACCCCTGATCCCCAGATACTGGATGATAGCTCCCTTTGATCTGTCATGTATCAGCAGTGCCTTTTCATACATGTCCTGAGTGGGAACGGCCCTGTTTATCGCCTTTTCGGTGAAATAAATGACCGACGACGTTCCGGGTATGTAATTTCGGAACATAGGTTCTCTGTCGATTATCTCCCCTCCCAGATCTTCGTGTATCGACCGGATACCGTTCTCTACGTTGCCCATAAGACGCATCACTATGAACCCGGGCAGAGTTATGACCTCTTCAATACCGCTTATCAGTCTCTTGTTGATCAGAGTACAGAGGAGGAGTTCGATAGAGTTTTCAGATACGAATGTCTCCTCTTCCTCTTCTTCGGTAAGCAGATCAGAAGATGAAATAAAAAAAATCAGCCTCCTGTTGTTCCCGTATATACCCAATGCTCTTTCAGGGTCCAGAGATACCAGGGATCCCCATTCCTTAAGATGTTCTTTTATTTCTTTGACCTTATCTGTAGCATGAAGAATAAGACTTTCCGGACCGCTTCTGACAAGAGAGAGCATTAAGAAAACCTCCTATTATAATGAAATGCGTTTTCGTTGGAGCCTGGCATCGTCCGTCCCCGGCGGATATCTGAAAGGGATAACATCTCCTGTCTCCATGTGTATGAGGTGCATTTTTTCAAGTCCGTTCAGAAAAAATCTCCCGCATTCATCTATAGTAGTAGGATGCTCCAGACTGTGTCCAAAGAGGTTGTACTCTCCGGCATCGTTCATTACGTCTTCATAAGTGTGGCCTGCCCTGAAACCGAAACTTCCTATATAAAAACGACCGGGCTTGCTCCAGACCTGGACCGAAGAGTTCTCTGTCATCTCAAGCAAAGTCGGTAGATGGTCGTGGTTTCCTGTAAGGAGAATAGTCCCGCATGTCTCATCAGAGAGCATGTTTATAAGGACGCGAAGTTTCTTTCTGTAAAGATCTATCATACACGGCCTGATCTCAAGCTTTATGTCATCTACCAGGTCTCCTGTATGTACTATCCATGCAGGGCGGAGACGCTGGATGGCCCTTCGCAGATAGGAAAACATCGTTGAAGGGGTGTCAGAAATGTGAAGGATCATATCTCTTCCATCCACGGGAGGAGGATTGAAGCCTGCCATTATGGTGATATTATCTATCCTGCTTCTGATAGGACAGTTTCTTATCTCCTCAAGTGTCGGCTTGGGCAGGTTGGCCGGTAAGTGAAGCGTCGTCATTTTCCTCACCCCTTAAATTAAAGACTGGCTGTTATTTCAAATTTAACTTGAAATTACACCCTCTCCAATGATATTATAGCAGTAGTATTTGTAAAAATTATTTTAAACTGCATGAGCATATATGGACAAAATACTTGTTTTTTTATTGATCAGCATGTAGGATTATAATGTAATCGATTTGTTCTCCGAGCCTGTCCGCCTAAAGATATTATCCAAGGGGGCCGGGCCGATAGGGTTTCGCTGGAAACGGCGGGGCCTCCCTTTGGAAAGGAGAACGGCTGTTTGTACTTTATTCGGCCGTCCTCTCCAGTGGGGACGGTCGATTTCTATTTCTTAAGGGATATTGCACAAAATCCCAACTCTCCCTTGCGAGATCGTCCCCAACGGTCTCGCATCTTCATTTCTTAAGTGCAACACTCAACCTTCCCATCTTTTGCAACTGGTGTACCCAAAGCCTCTATTTCCCGTCATCGCCGCTCAAAAACATGCCGGAAAGACAGTGAGAAAGCTAAGTGCAATAGAGTTGCAAAAATAGGTAAATTGCCTATTTTCTTTTAAATTCACGACAAAAACAACTAACTAATGTAAAATAACGTATAAGCTATATCTTTTATTTTTATGGCTTTTGTCTCCCTGATCAAATCAGGGAAACGACCCTGAATTTGTTTTTCCTGCGGCACCCGCTATGGAAAACAGACGCTAGGGCGGACCTGGAAACGGATCCGTCTCCCATTGTGGAAAGGGGGCATAAATTTTCGCCATGAGCGATTTTGCTATTGCCTGCCCTCCTATTCTCCAAAGTTTCAAGAAGGTTTACAGCACCAATATATCTCATAAGGAGGGGTTTCCCCATGAAAAGCAACAAGCGTTTCTTACTTTTCATCACCATAATCGCAGTATGCATGCTCACCCTGGGCTCATTTGCATACGCCAAACCACCCGTTCTCAGAATGGCAACGACCACGAGTACGGACAACACAGGACTTCTCGATTATATGGCTCCTATCCTGCTGAAAGATACCGGGATAGAGCTTCAGTGGGTATCTGTAGGAACCGGAAAAGCTCTGGAGTACGGCCGTAACGGTGATGTCGACATAGTTCTGACCCATGACCCGGCAGCAGAAGACAAGTTTATGGCAGATGGCTCAGGAGCTAACCGCCGTAAGGTCATGTACAACGACTTTGTGCTTATCGGTCCCGCAAACGACCCTGCAGGCATAAAGGGCAAAACTATAACCGAAGCAATGGCAGCAATCGCAGCAAAGGCACAGCCGCTCGTGAGTCGCGCGGACAAATCCGGCACCCATTCAGCGGAACTCAGCCTTCTCAAAGAAGCCGGGGTCAAAGATTTCGACAAGGCGACCTGGTATGTCCAGACGGGACAGGGAATGCTCAATACGATCAATATCGCTGACGAGCGCAAGGGATATGCGCTTGCAGACAGAGGCACTTTCATCAAATACGATGCAAATCTTAAAGGCAAGCCCGGACTCGTTATAGTAGTGGAGGGAGATAAACAGCTCCTTAACATGTATAGTGTTATGGCTGTCAACCCCATTAAACACGAGCATGCAAAGTACGACCTTGCGATCAAGTACATCGACTGGGTCACCTCTTCAAAGGTCCAGAAGGATATCGCAAATTTCAAGTTGGAAGGCAAACAGCTCTTCTTCCCCAACGCCGAGATCAGATCCGGCCACTAAACTATCTTAAAATAATATTTAACAGTACCGGGTCCTATTTTCAGGGCCCGGCCTGATTCTAAGGAGGGTGCCCGGTGGATTTTATTATTCAGGGTTTTTTCCAGTCCATAAAGCTTATTGCATCAATGGACGAGGAAACTATGAATGTAGTGCTGACGACCTTAAGGCTGACCGGCCTTTCCATGCTCTTTATTCTTGGGCTTGGACTTCCGCTGGGATTTGCGCTGGGTTATTTCGATTTCCCCGGAAAACACCTCATCAGGACCATAACTGACACCCTTCTCTCCCTTCCTACTGTTGTAGTTGGACTTCTCGTTTATGCCTTTGTATCGAGGAGAGGTCCTCTCGGTGATTTGCAGCTTCTTTTCACTATTCGCGGAATGGCGATAGGGCAGATCATACTGGGGCTGCCGATCGTTATTTCTTATACGGCAACTGCGATAGAAGGCCTTGACAACAGACTGAAGCTTACTCTCCGGACGCTCGGGGCTTCAGGCGGAAAACTTGCCGTAACAAGCCTCTGGGAGGGCCGTTTTCAAGTCCTTGTCGCCGCGCTTACCTCATACGGAAGGATCATAGGAGAGGTCGGCTCCGCAATGATGCTTGGCGGAAATATCAAATGGCACACCAGAACGATAACTACTGCGATCACTCTTGAGACAGGCAAGGGAGATTTCGCCCTCGGCATAGCTTTGGGTATCATCCTGCTGTCAATTTCATTGGCATTGAACATCTCCCTTTCTTTCCTAAGGAGAAGAGTGGGAAACAGCTAGGCAGAAAACATTTTACATACAACGGAGGTTGTTTTTTATGAGAAAGATCAGATCATTTCTAGCTTTGACCCTTATATTGCTACTTTCTATCCCCGCATTTGCCGGGACTATTAAATTGTCGAGCACTATCGGCCCGGTAGATGCAGGGATAATTCCTCTACTCGCTGAAACGTACAAGGCAAAGACCGGAACTGATTTCGTAATTGAGAAAGCTGGTACAGGCGCGACTCTTAACAAGGCAAAGACCGGAAACTTCGACATGGTAGTCGTACACGCAAGAGCTCTTGAGGACCAGTTCATAAAGGACGGTTTCGGACAGAACCGTAAGGACATAATGTACAATGATTTTGTCATTCTCGGCCCAAAGGAAGACCCTGCAGGGATCAAAGGCATGAAATCTGCTGCAGAGGCCTTTAAAACAATAGCCGCAAAGGGAGCTCCGTTTATCAGCCGCGGTGACATGTCCGGGACTCACGTCTCAGAGATGAACGTATGGAAGGCTGCCGGAATTACGCCTGACGGAGAAAAAGATGAATGGTACACCGTTTTCTCTCTTGGGAAACTCGGCAATGGGATCACAACTGATTTCACCAACAAGCGCAACGCTTACACGATAATGGACAGAGCTACATACCTGACCAAGAAAAAGGGGCTGAAGGTCGTCTCCCTTGTAGAGGGTGATCCGATACTCCTCAATCTCATCGCTGCGATAGAGGTCAGTCCTAAGAGGTTCCCGAATGTCAACAACGCTGACGTAGTAAAATTCGTTGACTGGCTATGCGATGACGAAGCCCAGATGATAATCAAGGATTTCAAAGTCAAAGAGTACGGAGAACCTCTCTTCTTCCCCAACTCCGACCATTGGAACAAAAAGAACCCCAAGTAATATAATCAGAGCATCCGCGGGTCCGGGCACATTGTTTACATATAACCGGACCCGCAGCAAGACCGGAGGACATGCTATGGACCCCAGGATCATTTATGAGATCAAAAATCTGACTCACAGCTACGAAAAAGGGCCTAAAACCCTCGACATTGATTACCTGAGGATCAATGAAGGCTCAGTTACCGGGATCGTTGGTCCCAACGGATGCGGGAAATCGACCCTTCTGAAGGTTCTCGCTTTACTTGAACCATACACGGGCGGTTCCCTTTTTTTCGGTGGTATCGATCCTTCGGGCAAGGAGGTCGACATAAGAAAAAACGTAACATATCTCCTTCAAAACTCCTATCTCCTGAAAAGGTCTGTTTTTGAGAACATAGCATACGGACTGAGGCTGAGAAATGAGACAGAGGACCTTGAAGAGAGAGTCCATGATGCTCTTGGACGGGTCGGGCTCTCACCATCAAAATTTGCCCAGAGGCCATGGTACAGACTCTCCGGCGGCGAAGTCCAGCGCGTGGCTCTCGCCGCAAGGCTGGCACTGCATCCCAAAGTGCTTATCCTTGATGAACCTACCGCCAACGTGGACGAATCAAGCGCTTTGCTTGTCAAAGAGGCTGCTGTATCAGCATGGAAAGAATGGGGAACAACGGTGATAGTAGCCACCCACGACCTTCCATGGCTTATCGAAGTTTCTACGGACATAATAAGCCTCTTCCGCGGAAAGATAGTCGGACACGGGACCGAAAACCTGATACACGGACCATGGACCAGGGAAAACGGAAGCGTAGTCAAAACGCTCTCCGATGGACAAAAGATCCATGCCCTCATAAAGGGAGAGGCAGAACTTCATGCGGCAGTGGTAAATCCATCAGATATCGAACTGATCACGGATGGAGAGGTAACATCTTCAGGAGTGAACGTGCTTAGAGGGACGGTCACAAGCATGTCGCTTGAGAGAGCGACCGGATCGGCTCTCATCTCAGTTCAGACGGGCGATATTATCCTGAAATCACGGATGCCGGTTGAAAAAATAAAAGAGGTACAGATCTCCCCCGCATCAGAGGTAACTCTGACCTTTTCACAGGAAGACGTCCGCTGGATTTAAGATAGTCTCTTTCCCTATTTACCAAACAAATTCCTGTTTAAGTGAAAACAATGTAGAATGATATGGCGTTGCGGCAAACGTCTGCATTTGTCTGCTGCAAATGATCAGCGTGAAAGGATGATATATATGTGCGGTATCATGGGGTATATTGGAGATAGAGAGACAACTAAAGTTATCCTGGAGGGGCTGGCAAAACATGAATACATAGGCTATGACTCTGCAGGAATAGCTGTAATAAAAGACGGAGTAATACATGAACTCCGTACTATAGGAAGGGTGCAGCAGCTGGCGGAAAAAATTGCGAAAGAAAATTTCAGCGGTGATTTCGGAATAGGTCACACCAGATATGCAACACACGGCGGGATAACCGAGAATAACGCCCATCCCCACATAAGCAGCGACAAAAGAGTGGTTTTGGTACACAACGGTATCATAGAGAATGCAAGAGAGATCAGAGCCGAACTTGAAGCTGAGGGGATAATGTTCCACACTGAGACGGACACTGAATCAGCAGTTCAGTACCTGGCCCGGGTCTACCGCGGAGATCCCATGGAAGCAATAGTCAAACTTACAAAGAGAATTAGAGGCACTTTTGCCTTTGCGATAATGTTCCATGATAAACCGGATGAAATATGGGCAGCAAGAAAAGGTTCACCCTTAGCAGTAGGACATACGGGAGAAGAGGGTTTCTGCGCTTCAGATGCTGCTGCATTGATGGAATTCACAAGAGATGTCTGGTTCATGGATGATGACGAGATCGTCAGAATATCAAAAGAGGGTTGCACTTTCTACGATTTCAACGGGAACCGGCACGAAAAAAAATCCATACATATTGATTGGGACGCTGCCATGACCAACAAAGGGGATTACCCCCACTTCATGCTGAAGGAAATACACGAACAGCCGGGTGTCGTTGCTCATTCCCTTTCCGGAAGGGTCTCCTCCAACAGTGTGGACCTAAGCCAAGAACTAAACTGGACATCGGAACAGGTATCAGGTTGGAAAAAGATCCATTTTGTAGCCTGTGGCACATCGCATTACGCGACGATGGTCGCTGCCCGCATAATGGAAGGACTTGGGACCTTCGAGATAAGGACAGAGGTCGCATCAGAATACTGTTACAGGAATATCCCCATCGGACCCGACACTCTCGTTGTCTTAGTATCCCAGTCAGGAGAAACGGCAGATACTCTTCACGCCATGAGGCTAGCCAAAGCAAAAGGGGCAAGGTGTATCTTTGTGACAAATGTGAAGGGATCTACCATACACCGTGAAGTGGGTGAAGGGCTGATCACGCCGGCAGGACCTGAAATAGGCGTGGCAGCAACAAAGACGTTCCTGGCTCAGATAACAACACTCACCCTTCTGGGTCTCTATATAGCAAAGCTGAAAAACATCCTCTCCCGGGAGACAGAGCAGAGGATCGTATCAGCAATGATGGACTTACCTGCCAAGCTTGCTTCGATACTGGAGATGGAAAAAGAGATAGAGGTCGTA
>JAAZCN010000356.1 GCA_012513245.1 Synergistaceae bacterium
GCAGAGTTGTAGTAGCGGCGCGCGCTGCAGGCGTGGATGTATATGATACGGTGTGGGCAGCCATTAGCGATAAAGAGGGACTGCTCAAAGAATGCAGATCGATAGTGGGTCTTGGATTTACCGGTAAGGCGGCTATACATCCCGATCAGATAGAGACGATACATCAGGCCTTCATGCCAAACGAAAAAGAATTCAGAAAAGCACTTCGCGTCATGGAAGCCGCTGAAAATGCGAAAAAAGAGGGCAAGGGAGTTATCTCTGTCGACGGCAAAATGGTAGATGCACCTGTTGTAGCAAGAGCCCGTCATCTTTTGGAGCTTGCCGATCTTTATGGTTTTGAAAGGAGCGACTAATAATGGACATGATTCTGAATTCCCTGGGCAGAAGCGTCCCGCTTGAACTTCCCGGAGTTGGGACTTTCGCCCCTTATAAGACGCCGTTTGCCATGCTCGGCCAGCCCGGTGCTTTTGCAGGAACTCAGATGCAGTTGCGCCGTCCGACGCCCGCAAGGAGTAAAGTCGTTAAGAATATTGAGAAGTCGGTAGAGCTCTCAGGACTCAAAGATGGGATGACTATATCGTTCCACCACCATCTGAGAAACGGCGATGCAGTAATGCCGATGGTTCTTGATGTCCTCCGGAAAATGGGCTTTAAAGACCTCACACTTGCTCCAAGCTCGATACCGGATGTCCACGACTGCATTGCTGACTATATCCGCAGCGGTCTGATAAATCGTCTTTACACTTCGGGTGTCCGGGGAGAGCTTGGAAAGCTTCTTTCCGGCGGAGATCTGGAAATACCTGTTGTGATCCGCAGCCACGGAGGGCGGGCCAGGGCTATAGAGGAAGGATCTATATCTATAGATGTCGCATTTCTTGCAGCTCCTGCCTGTGATCCCTTAGGCAATATCACCGGCAGTACAGGGCCTTCCGCGTGCGGTTCTCTTGGCTATGCGATAACGGATGCCAGGTATGCGCGGCACGTCGTTGCGATCACAGACAACCTTGTAGAGTATCCTCTCCATCCCAGGATCTCGATACCGCAATGTCTCGTTGACAGCATAGTATGTGTTGACAGCCTCGGAGATCCAAAAAAGATCGCAACAGGGGCAGCAAGAATAACAAGAAACCCTGTTGACCTCAAGATCGCCAAAGATTCTTTCAGACTGATGAAATCTTCCGGGATAGTAGAGCCCGGTTTCTCTTTCCAGATGGGAGTGGGAGGGGCAACCCTGGCTGTGGCAAGATACCTTGGGGAGTACATGAAAGAAAAAGAGATCCGTGGAAGCTTCGGACTTGGCGGAGTGGGCGGATATATGGCTAACATGCTTGAAGAGGGACTCTTCGACGCAGTCTTTGATGTCCAGAGCTTCGATTCAGCTGTCACCAAGTCGATGCAGGAAAATCCAAAACACATCGAAATAGATGCCTCCTGGTATGCCAGCCCATTTAATGCGGGATGTATAGTTCACAACCTGGACTGCGTTATACTGGCAGCGCTTGAAGTCGATACGGATTTCAACGTAAACGTTCTTACCGGACACGATGGAGTGCTCAGGGGAGCATCCGGGGGGCATCAGGATACGGCTGCCGGCGCAAAGCTCTCAATAGTAGTGGCACCCTCCTTCAGAGGAGGTGTTCCCTCAATAAAGGACAAAGTTACAACGATAACAACGCCCGGAGAGACAGTAGATGCCATCGTAACAGAGAGAGGGATCTGCATTAACCCCTGCAGGGAGGATCTTCTTGGCTCTGCTTTAAAAGCAGGACTCCCTGTTGTCGATATCACGGCATTGAAGAAGGAAGTAGAAAAACTGACAGGTATCCCGCATCCGGCTGAATTTGATCACGATAAGATTGCCGCAGTAGTTGAATATCGCGACGGGACTCTTATAGACACTGTATATGTAAAGAAATAGGGGTGACTCTGACCATTTTTAGTTACTTAGGCAGAAGACTCAGCATTTAAGTTTTTTTATGTTTATCCCATTTTTTAGAGGCATAATTGCGTCTTGCGGGATCTTTACTGCCATAATATCACCCGGTTGAACGGTTTTATCTTCAAAAGAAGGCAACTCCATCTGGATTTGCGCGAATTCATTTTTGGGGTCAGCGCCTAAAGGAACCAGAGTGAAAATTACTGAGAAAAGATCTTTTCTAACCTCGAGTACTTTGCAAATCACTTTGTTTTGGTTTTCATCACCATCGTAAAAGGGGAGGACGTTGTGAGCTCGAACTCCTATGTGCGTAGCATCTTCTGGGATAGGGTCGGCACACTTTAAGAGGACCTGCCAGTTGAGAGCCTGCAACGTGTTGTCTGACCGTATTTCCATTTTCGAATAGTTTTTGCATCCGGACAGAAAAGCTGAAGCAAGTGTTGATGGAGAGTTGAAAAATTCATCGACCGTACTTACTTTTTCAGAATACCCTCCGTTTATTACACATATTTTGTGACATAAACTATAAACTTCATCTCTGTTATGAGAAACATAAAGAGTGGTCCCTTGAAATTTACTCAAGATTTCGGCGAGCTCTCTCTCAACCTGCCATCGCAGATAACTGTCAAGGGCTGAAAGCGGTTCGTCGAGCATTATAATTTTAGGTTCGCTTGCCATGATCCTTGCAAGCGCCACACGCTGCTGCTGTCCTCCCGAAAGCTGGCTCGGATAATGTTTTTCCAGACCGGTTAGAAAATAACTTTCCAATATGAGCTGAAGCCGCTCTTTTCTATCATTCTGTCCGTCAGACCTTCTAAAGGCAGAAGAAAGATTCTGTTCCACCGTCATATTAGGGAAAAGTGCGTAGTTTTGAAAAAGCAGTCCGATATGTCTTTCCTGAGGGCTCATGTTTATTTTTTTATCTGAGTCAAACAGGGTAACACCATCAACTACAATGCGTCCCTCATCCGGTTCAATGATTCCGGCGATGCATTTCAGTGTCATGCTTTTACCGGAACCGGAGCATCCTAACAGAGCCAGGACCTCGTTCTCCGCTTCAAACTCGACGTTAAGAATAAAATTACCGACTTTTTTTATTATTTTCGCATATATCGACATTTTTACCTCTAATTTTCTTATTCAAAATGATTTTTAGCTATCCCAACAGGTTGTTTGTAGCTATTTTCCAGCATATTTACCGCCAACAGAACTATGAGCGAGATCACTAGATTTATTAATACCCATTTGTAAGCGAGAGCGTCGTTACCTTCCCTCCAAAGTTGGTACACAGTTGTAGATATTATTGCTGTTCTGCCGGGCATATAACCTGCTACCATTGTTGTAGCACCAAATTCCCCGAGAGCACGCGCAAAGGAGAGAACTGTCCCTGCCAGGATCCCCTGTTTGCAGTTTGGCATCACAACACGCCAGAAGAGGAAAGTATTCGATAATCCCAGAGTCTGTCCCGAGTAGAGAAGAGTGATGTCAAATGATTCAAACGCACCGCGGGCAGTACGGTACATCAAGGGAAAGGTAATTATCGTTGTAGTAAAAATAGCTGAATACCATGTCATAGTCATTCTAAAGCCGAACGTTTCAAGAAAGAACGAACCTAGAGGTCCGCGCGGTCCTATAAATTTAAGCATAAAAAACCCTATGACAGTGGGCGGCAAGACTAAAGGCAAAGTCAGGATACCATCAAGTACTCCTTTGATAAGCCGTGGTGTCTTTGCGATGTAATGAGCCGCGAAGATTCCAAGGAAAAAGGTAAGGAATGTTGAGATCGATGCAACGCGCAATGAATTATAAAGAGGAAACCAGTCCATATCTTACCCCAATTCAACCAGTCATGAAAAAAGATGGCCAAACCTTTTTCCGGTATGGCCACACTTTTATAATAAATGGATTTTGTTGTTATTTACCTATAACAGAGAATCCTATGCTGTTAAAAATCTTTTCGCATTCCGGTCCCTTAAGAAATTTGACAAATGCGGCTGCTGCTTCCATGTTTTTTGTCTCCTTCATGATGGCAGCAGGATAGGCTATTGGTCTGTGGCTCCCCTGTGGCGCTTCTGCAACGACATCTACAGCTTTGGATGTAGCGGCATCTGTACGAAAAACCAGCCCACAATCAGCGGCTCCTTCAGCAACCTGTGAAAGGACTACTTTTACGGTGCTTGCATAGCTTATCTTGTTCATACTTTTTAACTTGTCCCAAAGATCTAAGCTTTCGTATATTTCTTTTGAATAGAGTCCAACCGGAACATCTAAATTACCGAGTGAAATAATTCCGACTTTATCTGTGACAGCATCTTTAAAGTCTTTGATCCCTTTAGGGTTGTGTCCCTTTGGAACTATCAGCACTACTTTGTTGGAGACTAAATTGAATCGTGTGCCCTCAGCTAAAAAATCAAGTTTTTTTGTGTTGATCTTTGGGTCTGCCTTTATGTCTAATTGGTTCATCTGCTTCTGACCGGCCGAGATATAAACGTCGCAGTAGGCACCATTTTCGATCTGCGTTTTCAGCGTCCCGCTTGAGTCAAAATTGAAGAGGATCTTTACATCGGGCGTAGATTTTTTATATGCTTCGGCAATCATGTTCATTGATTCGGTCGTCGATGCCGCTGCAAAGACGGTCAACTCTGTTGCTGCGTTTGCCGTCAGTGGTACCGTAAAGAGAGAAAGTATCGATAAGAGGATAGAGAACTTAAAAAGCTTTGAAACGATCATATTAAAGACCTCCTGTTGCAACTTAGTATCAACAACGGGATTATAGAGGGGTTTCATTGTTTTTGCAACAGTGTTGCGATTATTTTGGATTAAAGTTCCTTTGCGCTCACATCTGTCTCTTTATAGTCAACAAGCACCATTGGTCCACGCAACGCAACTTCAGATGAGACGGAACCAATTGTCGCTTATGCGCAAGGCACTAAAAAAGAAAAGAGAGGGCTGGGTCAGCTCTCTCTCTTCTTTTTATATTTTATTGTTCTTTGTCAATCCTGCTTTGGGCAGGATCATAAAGAAAGATGCCCCTCCCAATGGGGATACATCCAGTTCAAGAGAACCACCCTCTCTTTCAGCGATCTTTCTCGAAATGGACAACCCAAGACCGTATCCTCCTACCGAACTACGGCTCCTCGCACGGTGAGTGTCTCCTCTCCTGAATTTTTCAAAGATGATATCCCTCTCTTCATTAGAGACTCCGGGCCCGTTGTCATCAACCGATATCAGGATCTCATTCTCCCTTTCTCTGACTGTAACTTCAATTTTCCCGTCCGTATCACGAAAGGAGGAGACATACTTGACACCATTTTCGACCAGGTTAAAGAGAGCTCTTCTCAGGTCTGCGTAGACTATGTTGAGTGTGACATCTTCTTCGGGCAAAACAGCTTTAATATCTATCTTCCTGCTTGCAGGAAGATCTTTTACGTCTAATATTATGTCACGTACGATCTCTTTCAGATCTACTTTTCCTCTCCTGTTTCCGAGGGGATCAACATCTAGTTTCACTAGCAGGATAAGGTCGTCGACAAGACCACTTATCCTTTCCTGTTGACGTATCATACTGTCAACTGCAGCAATATCTTCTTTGTCTGTGAGAGAATCGCCTGATTTCAAAAGCTCAAGACCCGTTCTTATTACTGTCAGCGGAGTCTGAAATTCATGTCCCGCATCTACAAAGAACTCTCGCCTCGCCTCATCCAGTTTGATCTTTTCAGTAAGGTCTTCTAGAAGGATCATCCTGCCACGTGTAAGTGTAAGTGTCGACATTTCGATCTTTGAACCTCCGCTGCGGGAGAGGTTTATCATTCTTCTGCCATCTCCTTCGTCAAGCATCCTGCACATTTCATCGGAAGGAAGGATTACCTCTATAGACAAACCTCTCGCAGGCTGGTTGTTACCAGGCCTTCCACATATCTTTGAAGCAGCGCTGTTCATATAACGAACTTTTCTCGCCTCGTCTATAAGGATAACGCCGACAGGGAGCGCGCCTACAAGAAGAGAAAGCTCCTCTTTCCTTTCCTGCGCCTCTTTGATACTCAGCTTAAGTGAATCAGACATTGAATTTAGCGCATTTGAGAGGTTCTGGATCTGTGGATCGTTTGTTATCGGAAACCTTGCTGTTCCCCCCGCCGCTATCGTCTGTGCCGATTCGCTCAAAAGATCAAGCGGCTTTGTTACAAAATGGATCATTAAATATGAGCCTAAGAGGACGAAAAGAAGCATGATCTCCATGAAGTAGAGAAATTGTTTAACCATGGATACAGCAAGACTGTTAAGTTCTTCAAGCGGATAAGAAAGTCTGATCACCATTCTCTGACCCGGAGTCCCGGGGATAATAACCCTTTTAGACATGTAATTCTGCCATTCAGACTGTGTTTTGCTGTACCTTAGTTCTGAGCCGCTACCGTCCTCAAAAGCTTTTATTATTTCAGGCCTCTTGTAATGATTGTCCATTTCGTTCGGATCGCTCTTGCTGTCTATTAAAACATCACCCACTGTATTTATTACGGTAAGCCTGCCCTTGGGGTATATTTTTCCCCAAAAAGACTGGATATCCTTTATTCCGTTTAACCCATCCTGCTCTCCTGCCGCAACGAAGGCATCAAGATAGTGAGAAAGGGTCTCTCTGTTTTCTTCGATTACTTCTTCGCGCTCGCTTTTGTAAATAAACCCCCAGGTTCCAATGCCAATCAACACAACACACAAGGTAAGCAACAGCGCAATTTTTTTTCTGAGAGTCATTTTTTTAAACATCAAACTGCTCCTCCTCCCAGGAAAGCCTGTATCCCCGTCCCCTCAAAGTCTGGATTGTAAGCTGAGGGCTTTTTCCATCATCAAGTTTTTTCCTGAGTCTTGATATGTGGACATCGATTGTCCTAGTATCCTCGCCGCCGATTCCCCATATCTTCTTCAATATTTCCTCCCTGGAAAGAGTACGCCCTATCCTTCCGACCATTAAATCAAGAATCTCAAATTCCATCGGGCTTATGTCGAGAAGCACTCCGCGAAGAAAGACCTCCCGCTCTTCCCGGTCGATCATGAGTTCCCCCTCTTCGATAGTCCTGCTTATTTCTTCATCTTTTTTTCTTCTGAGGAGGACCCTTACACGGGCAAGAAGTTCATCAAGGCTGAAAGGTTTTCTCATGTAGTCATCGGCACCAAGGTCAAGCCCTTGTACTGCGTCATCCGTAGAGCTCCTTGCTGTCAGCATGATGACAGGTATATCCCTGGTGGCCGGATCGGATTTTGCCCTTCTGCAGACTTCCCACCCATCCATCAGAGGCATCATCAGGTCTAGTATGACAAGATCAGGAAGCTCTTCTCCCATGAGAAAGAGAGCGTTATCACCATCATACGCAGATATCACTTTATAACCATGTTTTCTCAGCGCCCTGCCAATAAATTCAACAAGGTTTTCTTCGTCATCCGCAATGAGAATTTTTTCAACCATCAGGATCCCTCCTATGATTCCAGTTTTCTCCTGTACTGGGATGCCTTCACTGTCTTGCCTGTGTACATGTAGGCTATCCTCTCCGCCACATTAGTCACGTGATCTCCCGCCCTTTCCAGGGTTCGGGATACGTTCATAAGCTGCAGGGACTGCTCTATCCTCTGAGGTTTTTCCATCACCATGAGGAAAAGCTCTCTCATTATCTGTTTTTCAAGATCGTCAACCTGGTCATCCATTGGAAAGACCTCTATCGCCTTCTCCGGAGACCTCGTATCCATTGCCGTCATTGCAGAATCAAGCATCCTCTTGATACATTCGACCATACGGGGTATATCGATCAGTGGTTTTATGGGCGTTTTTGAAGCAAAGTCTATCGCAGTTTTTGCAATGTTTCCCCCGTAGTCCCCTATGCGTTCCAAATCAACGGCTATATGCATTATAGAAGTTACAGACCTAAGATCTTCCCCCAAGGGCTGGTACCTGGCTGCAAATTCCATGCAAGCCTCGTCTATTCTATCTTCAAGATCATCTATCATATCATCCTTTTCAAGAACTTCGCGAGCTGCCGCCTCATCCCTGTTTTTAAGCGCCCATACAGCGTTTTCTAGGGCTTCACCGGACATTCTGGCCATTCTGAAGACCATTCTTTTCAGCTCGGAGAGATCTTCATCGAGCCTTTTTCTCGTATTTATAACATCCATAATAATTCCTCCCTAAATTCCTTTGAAGCATTTGTGAATTACCTGTTTTTTTAAACCTTTATTTATTCAATTAAGAAAATTTCCGGTCTTTATTAGCCAAACCTGCCTGAGATGTAGTCCTCAGTCCTTTTATTAGATGGCGATGTGAATATCTTAGCCGTGCGGTCATACTCCACAAGGTCACCCAAAAGGAAAAAGGCCGTATAGTCTGATACTCGGGCCGCTTGCTGCATGTTGTGGGTGACTATGGCAACTGTATAATTTTCTTTGAGATCTCTTATAAGTTCCTCTACTCTCGCAGTTGACATTGGGTCAAGTGCGCTCGTGGGCTCATCCATAAGAAGCACCTCCGGCTGGGTCGCAATAGCTCTCGCAATACAAAGTCTTTGCTGTTGCCCCCCAGAAAGCCCTGTGCCAGGAGAAGAGAGTTTGTCTTTTACCTCGTCCCAGAGAGCTGCTCCGTGAAGACTCTTTTCGACAGTTTCATCAAGTATATTTTTATCCTTTATCCCGTTAAGCCTCGGACCATACGCAACATTTTCATATATAGACATCGGAAAAGGATTTGGTTTCTGAAAAACCATGCCAACCTTGCGCCTAAGGGCTATAACATCTGTCTTAGGAGAGAGGATGTTCTCACCTTCCATTTCTATCGTTCCTGTTATCCTCGCCGAAGGGATGAAATCGTTCATTCTATTCAGACATCTGAGGTAGCTGCTCTTTCCGCAACCTGAGGGCCCGATGAAAGCCGTTACCATTTTGCGTCCGATATCAAATGTGATATCTTTCAATACTTGGTTATTTCCGTAAAACAAATCCAGACCAACTGTCTTTATCTGTACATCAAAAAGATCACTGCTCATATTATTGCCTCCCGCTCCTGACCGCAAGCCTTGACCTTGCTATCACTCCTATCGCACTGGTCCCAAGTACCAACCCAATAAGAACAAGTATCGCCCCATACTGTATCGGCCTTGTCGCTTCAAGATCTGTTGATGATGTGGCAAGAACATAAATATGATATGGAAGAGCCATTACCTGATTAAATATGCTTTTTGCAACTTCCGGCGCAAAATACGCCGCACCTGTAAACATTATCGGCGCCGTCTCTCCAGCAACACGTCCAATTGCTAAGATGGCACCTGTTATTATCGTTGATGCCGCAGAGGGAAGAACTACCTTTAATATTGTCTGACTTTTAGTAGCACCGAGGGCATATGAGGCATCACGAAAATCCTGTGGAACAGCCAGAAAAGCCTGTTCAGATACCGTCACTATCAGTGGCAGGGAAAGACATCCAAGGGTCAGTCCCGCAGAAAGCAGACATGAACCGAAATGCATAAAGGTAACAAAAAGTGAAAGTCCAAAGAGACCAAAAATTACAGACGGGACCCCTGCAAGAGATCGGATCGATATTCTTAAAGCTTTTGTCAACCAACCCTCTTTGGAATATTCTGCAAAATAAAGTCCAGTGATTATTCCCACAGGAAGAGCAACAACCATTGAGACAATAACAAGCTGGACCGTTCCAACAAGTGGCGTAAAAATCCCGCCGGTAGTCATGCCGTTTTGCGGAGCCTCAATAAGGAAATCAAGAGAAAGAACCTGCCAGCCCTCCCGGAAAAGAAATATTCCCACTCCGGCAAGAACAAAGACAAGGAACAGCGCGGCAGAACAGAAAATTAAAGTCATTGCTGTGTCAGAAAATTTACGCAGAGCTGTTCTGTTCATTCCTGTTTACCTCTCTTTTCTATATAGAATGAGGCAAGATTAATAATAAGTGTAATCATAAGAAGTATAAGTCCCGCAAAGAAGAGCGCGTGATAATGGACGCTTCCTACCGAAGTTTCGCCCATTTCAGCCGCTATAGTCGAAGTAAGGGGACGGACAGGATCGGTAAACATCTTTGGTATTATTGCAGCTCCGCCGGCTACCATGAGTACAACCATTGTCTCGCCGAGAGATCTCATCACACCAAGAAGCACAGCTGAAAGCATTCCTGGCAACGCGTGAGGAATGACAACATTTTTAATTGTTTCCCAGCGGGTTGCGCCGAGTGCATAAGATGCATCACGCATCTCCTGTGGAACAGCCGAAATAGCCTCTTCAGAGAGAGATGCAACAACAGGTATTACAAGAAATCCGAGAAGTATGGAGGCTGTAAGCAGATTCAGCCCTGTCGCAATTCCAAGAGCTTCCTGCATCCTAGGTGCAAGAACCATCATCCCCAGAAAACCAAGAACTATTGAAGGAAGAAATCCGAGAAGCTCAAGCAGAACCTTAAAGAAATCTCTCATCCAGCGGGGAGCGATTTCAGCCGTAAAAACAGCAAGAGCAACCGCAACAGGAAGCGCCAGAATACTTGAAATAAGAGTAGTAGCCATAGTGCCGATTATCAGGGGCAGCATACCCAATACTGGAGGTTCTTCTGCAGGATACCAATCATAACTTAAGAAAATTTCTGACAGAGAGACCTCTTTAAGAACAGGCAGACCATTCGCAACAAGAAACCCCAGAATGAACACTATGATTACCACACCAGACATCGAAACTGAAAAAACCAGACGAGACATCATAATGTCTCTCCTGCCCCCGAACCCTGTTTTCTTTTCATTCTTAGTCTTTTTCATATTTATATCCTTCCCTCTACTGTTTCGTGCCGGGATGATATCCCAGCGCGAAACAGTAATTTAAGAAAGCTTATTTTCCTATCTGCTGCAGCGAAACAAATCCGGTACTGTTAACTATTTTCTGTCCGGCATTACTCTGCATGAAGGTTATAAAATCAAGTACTTCGCCTTCCGGCCAGCCGTTAGTAAACATATAGAGGTAACGGGCAAGAGGGTACTTGCCACTGCGCGCAGCAGAAGCTGAGCCGGAGATACCGTCTACAGCAAGTGCTTTAACAGACTTACTGACATACCCCATTCCCTCATAACCTATAGCATTTTTATTTTGGGATACCGAAGTCATCATAGCTCCGCTTGAGGAGGTAACCTGAGCTTTAGGTGTTACGCGTGTCTTGCCGCCCTTGTCCATGATCATCTCCTGCCACGTCCCGTATGTACCGGAACTTGTATCGCGGCCAACTACTACTATCGGAGTATCAGAACCGCCCACCTGTTTCCAGTTAGTGGTCTTCCCCGAATAAATATCCTTAAGCTGCTCTCTCGTCAATGATTTGACTTTGTTTGAAGGGTTGACAACCGGGACCAAGCAGTCGAGCGCCACCGCGAAAGGGACCGGATAGACCTTCTTGTCCATGCAGGATTTTATTTCCGAATCTTTAATGAAGCGCGATGCATTAGCTATCTGTGCGCTTCCAACCGCAAGCGATTTAAAACCATTCCCGGTTCCGGTACCTGAGACCGAAAATTTAACGCCGGTGTTCTGTTTTGCGAACTGCTCAGCAGCTGCCTGACCAAACGGAAGAACCGTAGTAGAACCGTCCATGACTATTTGTCCTGCAAAGGCGCTTACTGAAAACGAAAATACTGCGATTATTACTGCCGCGAAAATAATTTTTCTCATATTCTCCCCTCCTGTTAACTATGTTGTATCAAGTATAATCCGCGAAAGTTAAGACTGTGTATAACTTTTGTAACAATAATGTAACAGCGTTCATTAAACAAGAGGTGACCTCCTGTAGGAGAGATCACCTCTTGTTTTTAAATACATCTTTAATAAGAATAGTGGTAAATTATTTTGCGGGGGATTCTATTCCGGTTTTTCCCTCAGAACTGCACCCTCGACCCCAGAGCTTACAAAAGCCCTGTACCTTGAAAGGAAAGGACTATCTACCTTCTGGAGCTTAGGAACAAACTTTTCTCTTCTCTTTGCAAGGACCTCATCACTTACCTTTAGATCAAGCCTCTTAGCAGGGATATCTATAGCGATGATGTCTCCCTCTTCAACAAGCCCAATTGGCCCACCTACCGCAGCTTCTGGTGAGACGTGGCAAATAGCTGCGCCTCTTGTGGCACCCGAAAAACGTCCGTCTGTTATGAGTGCGACAGTCGCACCTTTTCCTTGTCCCATGATGGCAGAAGTCGGGGTAAGCATCTCACGCATTCCGGGACCGCCTTTGGGCCCTTCGAAACGGATGACCACAACGTCCCCGTCCTTTATTTCGTTGTTGAGAATTGCTTTGCTTGCATCCTCTTCACAATCGAAGACACGGGCAGGGCCTTCATGGACCAGCATTTCAGGGAGAACAGCAGACTGCTTTACTATAGCTCCAAGAGGGGCCAAAGTACCCTTCATAAATGCAAGTCCGCCCTCTTTATGATAAGGATCTTCGACCGGGCGAATAACGTCATTATTTACGACCGAGGCTTTTTGAAGATTTTCTTTTACAGTCTTTCCGGTAACTGTTATCAGCTCACCCTTTATCAGACCTTTTTCAAGAAGTCTTGCCATAAGTCCCTCGACTCCACCCGCCTGCCAGAGGTCCTCTATATGGTGCTGCCCTCCGGGGCTCATTGAACAGAGATGGGGTACTCTCGCTCCTATTTCGTTGAAAAGCTCAAGAGGAAGTTCCAACCCTGCGGCCCAGGCTATCGCGGGCAGGTGTAGAGAAGTATTAGTAGATCCGCCAAGTGCAAGATCCACAGCAAGTGCGTTTTCAAATGCTTCCATAGTAAGAATGTCCCTCGGCCTGATGTTTTTTTCGACAAGGGTCATTATGGCACGTCCGGCATCTTTAGCGAGCCTGACACGCCCAGCATGGACAGCGGGGATTGTACCGTTTCCGGTCAGTGCGAGTCCAAGCGCCTCCATCATGCAGTTCATGGTGTTAGCTGTGAACATTCCTGAACATGATCCGCATCCGGGACAGGCGCTGTCTTCTATATCCTTGAGTTCTTCATCCGAAATTTTACCCGCGGCCTTCATTCCAACGCCTTCGAAAACGCTGTTAAGGTCAAGTACCCTATCCTTCATCATGCCTGCCATCATCGGTCCGCCGGAAATTACTATTGAAGGGAGGTTAAGTTTTCCTGCTGCCATTGCCATGCCGGGGACAATTTTGTCACAGTTAGTCACTAGCACAAGCCCGTCGAACGCGTGTCCGCGGGCCATAATTTCTATGGAATCCATTATCAGTTCACGGCTTGGGAGGGAAAACTTCATGCCCTCATGGTTCATTGCTATGCCGTCGCAGACTCCTATCACAGGAAATTCGATAGGAAGTCCGCCTGCGGCGTATATACCGGCCTTTACAGCCTCTGTTATGGTTCTCAGATGGATGTGCCCGGGAATTATGGCGTTGTACGAGTTCGCCACCCCTATCCAAGGGCGGGCTATCTCCCAGTCCGTGTATCCCGCCGCTTTAAGCAGTGAACGGTGAGGGCTCCTCTGATAACCCTTTTTTGCCTTATCGCTGTTCATAATTTAATAATTCCCCCTCAGTTGAGTATCATTTTATCTATCGAACCGCCCGGAGGTACCATAGGAAGCACGAGCGCCCCCTGAGGGATCCTGAAATCGACCAGGGCCGGTCCCGGAACTTTCAAAGCTGCTTCTATAGTCTTTCTTACCTCTTCGGGTTTTGTTGCCAGGAATCCGCTTACTCCCATACCCTCTGCAATTTTTACGAAATCAGGATCACGGCTGTAGATAGTATTTGAGTAACGGTTTTCATAAAAGAGCTGCTGCCACTGACGGACCATGCCGAGGCAGGAATTGTTGAGGATGAAAACCTTGACGGGTATATTGTACCGCGCACAGGTGTCGAGTTCCTGGATATTCATCATAAAACTTCCGTCACCTGCAATACAGCAGACATGCTGGCCGGGACATGCAAAGGCAGCTCCTATCGCGGACGGGAAACCGAATCCCATGGTTCCAAGACCTCCTGAAGTTACGAAGCGGCCCGGTTCTTCGACCTTGTAGTGTAGAGCTGCCCACATCTGGTGCTGGCCTACTTCGGTTGTAAGCACTGATTTACCGCCTGTTATCTCTCTCAGAGACTCTATTATCTGCCAGGGAGCTATCTCTCCCGGGTATTCATTTCTTGGGAGCGGCTCTTTCTGGCGTATCAGGTCAAGCTCTTGGAGCCAGTGTGAACGGTCGAAGTATTTTTTCTTCATTGAGTTTGTGATAGCGTCGATGATGACCCCGGCGTCGCCGACAAGCCAGACTTCCGACCCTATTGCCTTGTCTATCTCTGCGGGGTCAAGGTCGATATGGATTATTTTTGCCTCAGAAGCAAAGCTCGATCTCTTTCCGGTGGTCCTGTCGCTGAAACGGGATCCTATCGCGAGAATGACATCAGCTGTCATAAGCGCTCTGTTGGCTACAGGATTGCCGTGCATTCCTGCCATCCCAAGTGAGAATCCCAGCGGATGTGATTCCGGGAAGGCTCCCTTTCCAAGAAGCGATGTGGCTACGGGTATCTCCAGCTTCTCGGCAAGTTCTGTGAGTTTTCCGGCTGCTCCTGACCTTATCACACCGCCTCCTGCGAAGATGACAGGTCTCTCCGCATGTTCAAGAAGAGAGACAGCGTCGTCAAGCTGGGTAAGGTCCGACCCCTTTTCGGGGTGATAACCGGGAAAGGTTATGTTCTCGGGATATTTGAATTCTCCGAAACCTTTCTGTATGTCCGCCGGCACATCTATCAGGACAGGCCCCGGCCTTCCCGTAGAGGCGATATAAAAAGCCTTTTTTATTGCATAGGGTATCTCTTCCGGTGACCTCACCTGCATGCTGTGTTTAACAATGGGGATCGTAGCTCCCATAATATCTGCCTCCTGAAAGGCGTCTGTCCCGATCACCGTGGTTGGCACCTGTCCGGTGATAGCGACCATGGGAACGGAATCCAGGTTTGCAGTGGCGATACCGGTAACCAGGTTTGTTGCCCCGGGACCGGATGTCGCTATGCATACACCGGGCTTTCCGCTTACTCTCGCGTATCCGTCAGCAGCATGCGAGGCTGCCTGTTCATGTCGCATCAATATGTGGTTGATCTTTGAGTCATAAAGAGCGTCATAAAGAGGGATAACTGTTCCGCCGGGCAGTCCGAAGATTGTGTCTACACCCTCTGTTTCTAGAGACTTGACCACCATTTGTGCTCCGCTCATTTTAGCCATTGGATATACCTCCTATTGTAAAGGCGACACCGCTTGTACCTCAGATCAGAGGTTAGCATGTGCCTTTGCTAAATATATTTTCTGATATTTTCTCCCACCTGTTCGAAGGTGGCAGCTCCGCCGAATTCGAAAGGGAGCCTATTGTCGGCTGCATTTTCAAGGAAATCGGATACGGCGCAGTTTATAGCCTTCGAGGCTTCCGGTTCCCCAAGATGCTCCAGCATCAGAGCTCCGGAAAGTATCGCAGCAACAGGGTTTGACCTTCCTGTGCCTGCAATGTCAGGAGCAGAGCCGTGTACCGGTTCAAACATAGAGAGGCCGTCCCCGATGTTTCCTCCCGCGGCTGTACCGAGTCCTCCGGCTAATCCTGCCTGAAGATCGCTGATAATATCACCGAAGAGGTTCGGACAAAGCAGTACCCCATAAGCCGCCGGGTTACGGACGAGGTGGTAACAGAGGGCATCCACATTTACCATTGCATATTTAAGCTCGGGATATTCGTCGTTCATTACTTTTTTGGCTACATCTTCGAAGAAGCCGTAAAGGGCAGAGACTGCGTTGGATTTGGATACGACTGTAACAGTATCTTCACCGCGCTTTTTCGCAAGATCACATGCGTATCTTGTGATCCTTTCTACGCCCGGTCTGCTGTTAATGGCAGCCTGGGCCGCGAAAGGATATCCGGGATCCATTTTCAGTTTAAGAGTGCCCTTGAGTTCATATTTGCCCCTGCTGAGATCTACGGGAAGTTCAAGCTCACCTGTTTCTGTAGTTCCGCCTATGCACATGTAAAGATCCTCAGTGTTTTCACGGACTACTACAGAATCCATCTTTGCCCCTTTGAGGTCGACGGGAGTATGTACTTTAGGCAGAGAAATGGCGGGACGCAGGTTGACATACTGATCAAAGCGGAAACGGAAGGCAAGCAGGATACCCTGTTCCAGAATGCCGGGTTTTACCCTTGGGTCGCCGATAGCGCCAAGGAGCATCGCATCGCATTTCGACATCTCTTTCATTGCCTCTTCAGGCATGACCTCGCCTGTTGCCAGATAGTGCCCTGCTCCGTATGGAAAATTTTTCCATTCGAAAGAAAACCCAAAATTCTCCCCTGATTTTTCGAGAGTTTTTATGGTCTCCCCGATCACTTCAGGGCCTATCCCGTCGCCGGGTATGACTGCGATCTTGTATGTTTTCATTTAAAATACCATCCTTATTCAGAAAGTCTTGCCCTGACGTAGGGGACCAGCCCTCCAAGACCGATGAGGCTCCGGAGAAACTCAGGGAAAGGCTTGGCATGATATGTCTCGCCCTTTGTCCTGTTTGTAATAGTTCCCTTTGTCAGGTCTATCTCGAGAAGATCTCCTTTTGCAATGCGGTCTGTCTCTGCGCACTCAAGGATAGGAAGACCTATGTTTATGGCATTGCGGTAAAAAATGCGTGCGAATGATTTTGCTATAACGCATGATGTCCCGGAACCCTTTATAGCAATAGGAGCGTGTTCCCTGCTTGAGCCGCAGCCAAAATTGTTTCCGGCAGCGATCACATCTCCCACTATGACACCTTTAGCAAAACTGTCATCAAGATCTTCCATGCAGTGGGCAGCCAGAGATTTTTCATCGCTTGTCACAAGATATCTTGCTGGAATTATGACGTCAGTGTCTACGTTGTCACCATAAATCCATGCTTTTCCGGTTAAGGTCGTTTTCATCTCTTTGCCTCCTATGCCATAATCTCTTTTGGATGACAGATGTGCCCTGCAACGGCAGATGCTGCAGCTACCATAGGACCGGAAAGGACTACTTCGCTTTTGGGCGAGCCCATCCTGCCTACGAAATTCCGGTTGCTTGTTGATATGCAGCGTTCTCCTGCTGCAAGGATACCAAGATGACCTCCGAGGCAGGGGCCGCAGCTGGGTGTTGAAATCGACGCACCTGCGTCAAGGAAGATATCAAAAAGTCCTTCCTTCATCGCCTGGCGGTAAACTTCGTAAGATGCCGGGATCACCATGAGCCTCGTCTTTTTGTGCACTTTTTTCCCCTTAAGAACTTTGGCTGCGTTTCTTAAGTCGCTGATCCTTCCATTTGTGCAGGAACCTATGAATACCTGATCGACATGTGTTCCTGCAACCTCTGAGACAGATTTTACATTGTCGGGAAGATGAGGCATTGCAACCTGAGGCTCCATATCTGTCACGTCTATGGTAAGGGTGCCGGCATAAATTGCATTCCTATCTGCGCAAAGCGGCTCAAAATGTCTTGCTGCACGTTCAACAGCGTATTCAAGAAGTTTCTCGTCAGGGTTTATAAGGCCGGTCTTTCCACCTGCCTCAATGGCCATGTTTGAAAGGGTAAATCTGTCGTCAAGCCCCAGGTTTTCAAGAGCCTCTCCGTGAAATTCGAGAGCCATGTATCGGGCTCCCTCGACGCCTATCTTTCCTATCAGGGCGAGTATCATATCTTTGCCGCAGATCCATTCAGAGGGGGTGCCTTCGTAAGAGACCTTCATAGTCTCAGGCACCCTGAGCCACGTTTCGCCTAAAGCCCAGGCGGCAGCAAGATCTGTCGAACCTACTCCCGTGGCAAGAGCTCCCATTGCGCCGTGTGTACAGGTGTGGCTGTCAGCTCCGAGTATGATCTCTCCGGGTAGGACGAGTCCGTTTTCAGGAAGGAAGGCGTGTTCTACACCCACTCTGCCTACGTCCCAAAAAAGCATTTCCTGTTCATAAGCAAACTCTCTGCACATTTTTATCTGTTCTGCAGAAGCGATGTCCTTAGCCGGCGAAAAATGGTCCGGTAAAATTGCACAGCGCATAGGATCGAAAACCTTTGTCGCGCCCATCTTTCTAAACTCTTTTATCGCCGGAGGTCCTGTTATGTCGTTTGTGAAAGCGAAATCTACGTTGACACGGCAGATAGCGCCGGCCTCAACAGGATCTTTTGTATGTTTTGCAATTATCGCTTCAGCGAGAGTCATGCCCATTGACCGTTATCTCCTTTGCTGCAGCTGCAGCGTAAAGTCTGTTTATGGCGTCGATATAGGCACGGATGGAGGATTCTATGACGTCGGTGCTCGTTCCGCGTCCCTGGGCCTGAATATCTTTATGGTGGAGAACTATCCTTGTTTCGCCCTGAGCATCTGAACGTTCACTTGTAGCTCCTATCCTGAACCCTTTCAGCTGTGGAGAGAAACCGAGGATCTTCTTGACAGCGTTGTAGGACGCGTCGACAGGTCCGTTACCAACAGCAGCTTCAGTGTAGTCAACATCGCCTGAAGTCAGAGTAACACTTGCGGTCGGTTTGCTTCCTGTGCTCACCTGTACTGCATAGTCCTTAAGAATATATTTTCTCTCCGGGACAAATGAGAGCACTCTGTCAAGTATCAGGGCTTCGATGTCGCCGTCACTTACATCTTTTTTCTTATCGCATAGCTCCTTGAAATAAATGAACCCTGTCTCAATGTCTTCTTTTGAAAGCTGATATCCCAGGTTTTCTATCCGATCCCTGAATGCGTGGCGCCCGGAGTGTTTTCCGAGGAACAGGGCAGAGGCCGGAGCCCCAACAGTCTCTGGGGTCATGATTTCATAAGTTGCTCTGTTGCAGAGCATCCCATGCTGGTGTATCCCTGCCTCATGAGAGAAAGCATTCAGGCCTACTATCGCCTTGTTAGGCTGTACCATTACTCCTGTAAGGTGAGCCACTAGTTTGCTGGTGCTGTATAGCTTTGTCGTATCAATTGCTGTCTTTGCGGGATATTGGTCCTGCCTTGTGTTGAGGGCCATGACTATTTCTTCCATGGAGGCATTTCCTGCACGTTCTCCAAGGCCGTTGATAGTACATTCTACCTGTCGGACCCCGGCTCTTACTGCCGCCAGTGAGTTTGCGACTCCGAGCCCGAGGTCGTTATGACAGTGTACGGACCAGATCACATTTTCAGGGGCATTGACTCCGCTTATGATCTCTTTTACAAAAGAGTAAAACTCATCAGGCTGGGCATATCCTACTGTATCCGGGATATTGAGGGTCGTAGCCCCACATTCTATAGCTGTTTTGAAGACTTCGATGAGGAACGGCACTTCAGAACGGCTTGCGTCCTCAGCAGAAAATTCAACATCGTCGATCAATGACTTCGCCAGGCTCACACCGCTTCGGACCTCTGCAAGCACGCCCTCTTTGTCCAGCTTCAGTTTATATTCCATGTGTATGGGACTTGTTGCTATAAACGTGTGTAAACGGGGGCGTTCAGCGTCCTTAACAGCCTCTGCAGCTCTTTTTATATCCTCTGCTCTGGTCCTCGCAAGTCCTGCTATTATCGGGCCTTTTATCTCACGGGCTATTGCCTGTACGGATTCAAAGTCGCCGGGTGACGAAACGGGGAAACCCGCCTCTATGACATCAACGCCAAGCCGGGCAAGTTGGCGGGCGATCTGCAGCTTTTCGCCCTTGTTGAGGTTGATCCTCGCAGCCTGTTCTCCGTCTCTGAGTGTCGTGTCAAAAATTCGTACGTGATCTATCATGTCGTTCTCTCCTTTATTAAGGTAGTGGGATCGGCTGATTATGCCGTGAGAAGCGAGGCGCGGGCGGATGATGATTCCTATGTTTCTAATGCTGTCATGCCGCCCGGTCAGGTTAAGTGCTCACCGCTTCCTTATATAGTGTTTAGAATCGGGGTACTTCTTTCTGCTCCATCCAGGGCATCATTTTGCGGAGTTCTTTTCCTACTGCTTCACAGTCAGCTTCCTGAGCGGCCTTTGCCCATTTCTTCATGCGGGGACGGCCTGTCTGGTTCTCAAGTATCCAGTCGCGTGCGAAGGTGCCGTCCTGGATCTCTGTCAGAAGCTGTTTCATTACCTTCTTTGATTCCTCGCCGATAACGCGCGGTCCGGCTATCATGTCGCCGTATTTTGCGGTGTCGCTTACTGAGTAACGCATCCAGCTGAGACCGCCCTCGAA
>JAAZCN010000357.1 GCA_012513245.1 Synergistaceae bacterium
ACATTCGGAGGTCTTGGTAAGACAGAAGCCTCTTTGCAAATTAGGAAAAAACTGGAAGAACAGAATCGTTAGTAATACGAGAACTTTGACAATATAAAAAGTTGGGTCGGCTTTATTTGCCTTCCCAACTTTATTTTTTAATGGAATGTGTAGTTGAAGTGTCTGAGTATCGTCTTATATTGTAAAGAATGCACTCTTAGATCTTATTTTTTTCCTCCTGAGGGTGAAAACCAGCGGCACGAACAGCAGAAGCGCTGTTCCTGCCGTACCGGTGACGGAGCAGCCCCCTCCGGATCCGGAATTGAGGTCGTCGTAATCAACGAGAAACGGTCCGACAATTGAGTTGAAGATCAGGCTTTTGTTCGACAAATGCTGGATGATAGCATATGCACCGTTCCCCAGGTTCTTATGACCGAAGATCGTCCTGTGAACCGTTTTACCCGTGTTCCAGTCAAGCCCGGTGACCTCCCAACCGCTTTCTTTGTAGTAGCCGTTCACTAAGACCATTGTGCCGGTCCGGCTATGCGCCGGGATCATACTGTTCGACGCGATGTCGGGACGCTGCCAGACGGATTTCCATTTGTGGGTTACAGGATTCCACTCGAAACGTTCTACGCCAAGGGGTCCGGGGTACGCAGGTCCCATGAGGGAGACCTGAAGAGTTTTGTTCTTGTTTTCTGCTTCCAGTTCCGGAGCAACCGTTGACGGCATGTTGTTTACCACAAACGCCCCGTATCCGGAGACTACCACGGACTGCTCCGACTGGATCCATTCGGGAAGAGGGTCCAATCCACATGTTACCGGAATCTCATCCGCCTTGCGTTCTAACCCTGTGGGGATTTCGTCCCGCCAGAATGCTACCAGTTTCATTTGGCTTCCACCGCTTGTGATAACCACAAGCTTGTCTTGGTCGTCGCCGAAACCCATGAGCGTTGGCGTAGAACCCGTACCATAATCAAACTTAACGATTGGAGGGACTGTTGTGTCTTCGTTGTACACTTCTTTCCATTTTAGAGTTATCTTCGTTCCGTCCCAGACGAGTTTACGCATCGTTGTGTTGCTTACGATGTAGATTCCGTTTTTCTCATCGATAGCTATGGAATTACTTACAGCGTCACTTAGGGAACCGTTTTTTAGATTTCCGAAGGTTAATAATTCCTTGGTGGTGAGGTTGAGTTCTCTGTCGATGACTGCTACTCCGTTGAGGAACGTCACCACGAGATAGTTGTCGTAGGTCAGAGCAAGGCCGAAGAGGCGTGATTTTTGACCTAGGATAGCTGTGTCCACGTTAATTATACTATTCTTTACGGTAATGCCCGCGGACGGATTCGCGAGATCTGTCAGTTTAAAAGCATAGAGGTCGTTACCGAAATTTGTGTAGAGCACGTTGTCCTTATCAACAACTGAGTAAGCGCCGTTACCGAAGCTGTAGTATTCATCTCGTACCAATATTTCACTGAGGTACTTATCCATCTCGCTTACAGTCATACCAACGGCGGACGATTCACCCAACTTGCGGAAGTTCTCTTCCGGGATGGGATCCAATTTGTTGGCTTTGGCAATTGCTTCGAACCTGGCTACCTCTTTCCAAGCTCCGTTAGCAATGTATACATAGCTGACTCTATTGTTTGCTACCGCCCACATGTGGTTTGGATCTGTGGAGGCGAGGGTAATAATGCTGACCGGTCCCCCGTATGAGATCGGCCGCGACGAAGGGTCGACCTTGAAGGTCCCACGCGGTGGTCCATAGGGCATGGAGTCGCTTTGAGAAGAATCAAAATGGGTGATACCGTACACTTCCGATGATAGTGACGGATTTGGGATCGGCGCTGTCGCCGCAGCGGCGACAGAACACATTAGCACGAAAAGTGCAAAAAGAGAGAGAATGATCCGGTATCTGAACGAAGTGTTTCAGGAGAAAAATGGCAGTTGAATCAAAACATATAGCCTCCTTTATTTTAAGTCCGACTATCAGACTGTATTCTAGATTCATTCACTTAAGACACCTCAACCTGTTCTTCGGAAATAGTCCCGAAGAATCGGATGCGATAAACAATGATCCACTCTTTTCAAGTACAGTGCGTTCTCCGCTGCTCAATGAACATAACATCGGTTTGTAAAGCTTTGTGTGTGGGCGTTTTATAGGAAAGATTGAAACATTATGTATGCCAATATTTGTTTGTATTTTCAATACTTAAGCACGTTTAATTGCGGTGCGGGTGAATTCATTAACATTCACCTCATTTTATAAACATTGTTACAAACACTACTTTTTTTTGGATCATGTACTTAGAATTTGTAACACTGCTTTGTAACAGTAATTCAGCTCTTTCCAAGCGTCATTGTACCCTATGCAGCGCTCTCATTCAAGAAGGTTTTGTGCTTTTTGAGACGAGAAATTTAAAGTATTTTTTGTTTTGTGAGTGATATTTGACAAACGATCTGAAGATTTGCCGACAAATTAAGTTTTTCCTTTAAAAAAATTCTGTCTTAAATTAATGTGACGTAGAGTATTTATTAGTCTGTAATTACTAACGGAGGGGCATACAGGGGGTCAAGTGCTTTCTCTTGCGGAAGGTACATCCGCAATGTAAGAGAAAATGGACCGTCCGGTGTCGGTAGCCAGTTTGCCGCTCCCTCTTTAGGTATATTTCTCTGCAGGTAAATTTTTAGAGATCCGTCAGAATCGTACTTCAACCCCGGGGTTCGGTCGCCTATTGAGTATCTGTTGATGGAGTTGTGAACCATACGCTGATCTGGCATGTTGTACATTGTTATCGACCAGAACCCGAGTTCCTTCACCGGTGGCAGGGAACCGGGCGGAAAGTTGAGCACGTAATCGTTCTCGTACGCGTTAAGTCTCTTGCCATCTTTTGTGAAGCTTGAGCTTGGATAATAGGCCTCCTCGAGATCAAGTCCGTAGAGCCCCAACCTGGCAGCTCCGGCTCTGGTGAGATATTCTCCCTGCATTTGTTCACGGTTACCGAAGATTCTCTCCGTCAGGATCCAAGAGTTTTTTATCTCGCCCAGTAGGCTATCGCACCCCTGGATCTGCTCCCTAGCGCTGTCGATTCCCTCCTGTATAGCCGTCAGGACAGCAGGCGAAAATTTAGTTTCATCGAAATGGAAATCAGGACCTATGTCGATACGCCCGAACTTTTCGATAAGTTTTTTCTCCGATGAGTGAACTTCAAGCTGGCCAAGAAGAAAATTGACGTATGTTATGAAGCCTGGTGAATCTGCGGTTTCCTGGTCAAAGACCGGGAAAATATCCATTGGGTGAGCTTCCGGCGCAGGAAGGCTGAGAAACGCGCTCAGTGGTTTTACAGCGTATTGCTTTTGAATCTCGAGTACTTTTTCATAATCACTAGGAAGGTCGATGTTCACACCGGTGCGTACAAGGCACAGTAAAAAAGATGACTCCGATCGGAACAGATCGTCCACACCTGCAGGTTTTTCGCTTTTCCAGTTGGGACCGGCGATGGCGAAGGTTCTCGCCGTTGTCCCTGTAGTCCTGGTACCAACATAACCGAAATTATGGGTGTACAAATCTATGAGTTGGAAAGAATAATAGCGGTCGGCAATAGGAGGAACGGTTATGATTACAGGTTCTGCTCTGAGATCGAGCCAGAGCGCCGAGTAAAGCGTGTCGTTGTTCTCCCTTACGATGTCGGTATCGTCAGGGCCGGCCAGTTTCGTAGTGTGCTTGAAATGGTTGAATTTTTGAGGAAGAATTGCCTGGATCTGCATTGACCTGTAATTTTCAAGCATGGGGAAAGCGAAAACATATGCCTCTTCAGCTATAGATCTAGCCTCATTTGGCGTTATGTCATTATTGGTTATGCCGCATCCTGACACAGGGAGAAGGAAAATCAGGAAGAACATTGGGATTTCCCGAAATGCTTTTTTTAGAGAGAACATCTCCATGGCTCCTCATACAATTAATTTGCGGCGGCAAAAAAGAAGATAAGCAGATCACCGCATAAACCTGCATTCTAAGAATATGGGACAATGGTTCTGTTCTTTACAGGCATGAAATACATGGACAAAAGCATTAGTAACACTTGAAGATATTCTCCTCTTCTTCAAGTTAGTTTTAGATAGGGAGTTTTGAAGGATGTTGATTTTTTGATTTATTCCACAGGAATCCATTTTTTTTAGTATGGTTCTGCGTAAATAATAAATTGTTCCCTGTTGCTCGATGAACGGAAGATCAGTTTGTAACACCTTGAGTTTAGAGCGTTTTTTAGAAAAATTTTGGGCATCACGTATATCGTAATTTTCAATGCTTCAGGGTGTTTAATGGCGGAGAGGGTGGGATTTGAACCCACGTGACAGCTCAGCACCGCCAAGACGATTTCGAGTCGCCCGCCTTCGACCACTCGGCCACCCCTCCGT
>JAAZCN010000358.1 GCA_012513245.1 Synergistaceae bacterium
CAAGGATATTGAGTCATCAGGAGCCTTTGTTCTTACGGGAAGTTGTCCGATAGTAATGAGAGAAGAAAGTCATAAACATGCGACCGGAATGGTCATGAACGGAGTCAAACAGGCAGTTGGAATTAAGCATCAGACAAAGGTGCCTGTTTATTATGGTGATATTTATCGCTGCATAGATGCTGCAATTGATGGAAGATGGGAGAGATCCGAATGATGGAAAAAATCATCATTAAAGGCAGAGGGGCTTTGGAGGGCATCGCTTCAGGTCCTGCTATTGTTTTTCCTGACAGCATAGCAGGAAATTCAGGAGCTCTCGGTGACGTTGATGGAGTTGTATATGAGAAAGGAAATATCAATTACGGTCTGTCTATCAAAAATGCAATCCTTGTGGTCCCATGTGCTAAAGGATCAAACGGTTTTTCCGCACATTTTAAAGGCGCATATATTGCGGGAGTCAGGCCTGCGGGGTGGATATCTACACGGATCGATGCTCGACTGGGTGTTGCAATAGCAAGTCTGAATATACCTGCGGTAGTTGACTTCGAGGAAGTAGATCCGATAAAGATTATTTCAACAGGAGACTGGGTTGAGATAAATGGGACCACGGGAGAGGTAATAATAACTAAAGCAGGTCAGAGTATGAAGCAAAATCTCTTAATTTGAATAGATGTGAAATGATGAATATCAGGGATCGATTGCAGACAGAAGACAAAATGAGAGAAGATTTGCTTTCTCTTTTTAGGAATGAAAGCATAAAGCTAAGTCTCAAACAAAGAGAACTGTGCAACTACGTAATTGAGAATTACAAAAAAATTGCTTTCTGGACCGTTGAAGAACTTTCGAAAAACAGTCATGTCAGTCCGGCAACAGTAGTAAGGACAGTAAAATCACTTGGTTTTGAAAGTTATCGTGAAATGATTGGGAAAATTCAGAATGATGTTATCAATGATAAGATTCCATTATGGTGGAATGTTGAAAAATCATGGGATATAGAAAGAACAGGGACCCAGGTGCTTACATGGGTAGCAAGAGATAATATCGGAGCAATAACAGCTTCGATCAATAACAAACTTTTAGATGCAATAAATATGGCTGCAAAAACTCTTAGTGGCGCGGAGAAAATATGTATCGTTGCTGTAAGATCTTCCCGTGCGATAGGAATTTTCCTTCATTCCATGCTTAGCCAGATGATGAATAATGTGTATATGATCAACTATGGTGAAGATGAGATGTACGATATGCTGACTGACATGGGAAATAATGATTTAATAGTAGTAATCTCTATGGGCGGACCACATTATGCCATGGCATCTATCAAAGCAGCGGAGTACGGACACAATAATTCGATAAAAACTATAGTTCTCACCAACAGTCAGTTATGTCCAGCTGCACTATATGCGGACATTTTGCTTTGTGTTGAACAGACAGAGAACCATTATTCACTAGCTTCTGCAATAACAGCAATTGAAGCACTGGTTATCGAAACAGGAGCTATTAAGAAAGAGGTAGCTATTGCAAAGATGCGAAAGCTGGAGAAAACACTTATTGAGAAAAATATTACATTATGAGTTTATGGCCAGAGGTAAACAGAACGTATAACGAAAGTGATCAGGTATACGGCATGGATAGAGAAGGAATACTTGGCATAGATGCGGGGGGGACATTTACAGACTTGGCTTTTCTCTCCCTCGCGGACGCTTCTGTTGTTGCTTCAGCAAAGATACCCACAGACCATGATGACCTTGTCGGTACGATAGGTAGAGGTCTAGATTTTATCTCTGATAAGGTTGACGTAAAAAATATCAAAGCAGTAAGCCTTGCAACGACCTTTGCTACCAATGCAATAGTAGAGGGCAAAATACGAGCTTCAGGTCTTGTCCTGATAGGCTATGACGAAGAACAGGTCAAAAGAGCGGTCGAAAACAATAAATTTGGAGCAGATATGATAATACTTATATCAGGCGGACATGACACGAAGGGTAACGAGCGAGAGCCGTTAGATCTGGTCAAACTTAGACATTCAGTAAAAAAACTTGATGGAACCGTTAAATCGATAGCAATCTCAGGTTTTTTTTCTGTAAGAAATCCTTCCCATGAAATAGCAGTTAAAGAAGAGATATTTTCCATGTATCCGAACATGCTTGTAACGTGTGGTCATGAACTTTCTTCCGACCTTGATGCGATATTACGCGCAGCGACCACTTCACTCAATGCAGGCCTGATCCCTATCGTTATGGAACTGTTGGACTCTGTTGAAAGAGTACTAACAGAACGTGGGATAGATGTTCCACTTTCTGTTGTTAGAGGTGATGGCTCACATGTCAGCTCAGGGTGGGCGAAATCCCATCCCATTGAAACGATAGTTTCCGGGCCTGCAGCAAGCGCGGTAGGAGCTGCTTTCCTCCGTAAAGCAGAAGGACTTAACAGAGAATCATGGGTGGTGGACATTGGTGGTACTACGACCGACATAATCCATCTGGATAAAGACGGAAATCCTGCGATATCTCAGAATGGAGCCAGTGTAGGAAAACATAAGACTCTAATCAAAGCCATTGATATATTTACAATTGGCCTAGGCGGAGACAGCAGGGTAGTATATAACAAAAAAACCGGAAAATACGAAATAGGGCCTGGAAGAGTAAGGCCTCTTTGTTCAGCTGTTTCAGATATGCCGGGCCTCTCAAAAAAGATAGTATCATGGCGAAAATCAAATGAACCTAATGAACCACTTTTGATTATAAAGAATAAAATCTCCTCTGGAGATGAAAATTTTGAATCAAAGTTGCAAGAGGGGTTGAACAACGGCTTTATTTCCAGGGAAGCTCTTGCAGACAACGGATATATATCAAGAATTTCATACTCCAAGCTGGAAGATTTGAATAAAGCAGGGCTTGTAGAGTTTGCAGGTTTCACTCCTACGGATGCCCTTCATGTTCTAAAAAAGCTTGACAAGTGGGATGGTGAAGCCTCCCAAAATGGAGTTAGAATACTTTCTGGTGACAAGATCAGCGCAGAAAAAACGGCAGAGATTATATACAAGAAATTCGTTGTCCTTGTGGCCTTGAACATATTCAAAAAAAGCATGATGCTGAATGGATTTGGATATTATCTGACCGACGACGCTGAAAAGCTCATAATAAAAATGATGCTCGATGATTTAAAGAAAGGACCATCTCTTAAATTCAAGGTCAATTCCGAAATTATCGGAATAGGCGCTCCGGCATGGGCTTTCATAAAAGAAGCCGCGGAGCTTTTGGGAGAAGATGGCAGAATACCTTCAAATGCCGAAGTAGCAGGGGCAGTAGGCGCTGCTGTAAGCTCGTTTTTTATGAAATATTCAGTTTGGATAACGCCGATGAAGGGTGATATGTTCCGTGTTCACCTGCCCGTTGGTATTTACGATTTTAAAGATCTTGAGACAGCGGTCGATAGAGCGGAGGAATTCATGACTCCGTGGATAACTGAGCGTGCTAAAAAAACAGGAGCCAATGTCCCGATGATAAAATCCGTAAGAGTTGATGAAAAGGCGGAAACCTCAGGTGGAACAAAGATACATCTGTGGACAGAGCTTTTATATTCCGTGAAAGAACAGGATGAACATTTCCTGTAAGGGGTGGCTTTAAATGACGATAGAAAAGGACAAAAAAGTATTTATAAAAGACCTTGGCGATGGAGTTGAGCCTATGTCTGGTGAGACAATTGGAGAATTTCTTCTTCGTCAGGGCATATACATAGACCAGCCTTGTGGAGGAACGGGGCTTTGCGGCAAATGCAGGATGGTTTTGGAAGGAGTACTTCCTGAGCCTACATCGAAAGAGAAAAAGATATTTTCGGAGGAAGAACTTGCCTCCGGATTTAGGTTGGCCTGTCAGACGAAGGCATCAGCGGGAATGAGAATCAGCATCCCTAACCAAGGCTCAGAAAGTATAAAAGTGCTGGATGCTTTTGAAGAAACGGAAACCCTAGAAATAGCAGGCGACAACAGTGTCGGGAACGGGATAGCTGTTGACATAGGTACAACGACGATAGTCGTATATTTGGTTGATATTAATATGAGAAAAACACTTGCGGCTTCATCTGGAATAAATCCCCAGACTGCCTTTGGAGCAGATGTTATCTCAAGAATAAGCTACATTGGAAACGATCCGAAAAGACTTTTAGAACTGCAAAGAGCGGTAGTCAATCAGATAAATTCTCTTATAAAAGATGTACTTTTAAAGACTGGCCGTATCCTCTCCAAGAAAGACAGGATCGTAGTTGCCGGAAACACCACAATGGAACACATATTTGCGGGCATATCACCTGAAAGTATGGGGAAGGCTCCATTTGAGCCGCAGTTCTACGATAGCATTGAATTTGAAGCCTCAGATCTTGGTGTAGAGGTGGGAACCGGAGTAAGAGTAAGACTGATGCCCAACATCTATGGTTTCATCGGGGGGGACATCGTATCCGGCATTATCTATTCAGGCATGTACAAGACAGAAGAACTTTCACTTCTTGTAGACATAGGTACCAACAACGAAATGGTCCTCGCTAACAAAGACTTCATGCTCTGCTGTTCGTGTGCCGCAGGCCCAGCTCTTGAAGGGGCAAACATAAAAATGGGTATGAGGGCGGCTCCGGGGGCCGTAGACAGTGTAAAGATAAATGGTTCAGGAATAAAGATCACCACAATAAACGACATGCCTCCCATGGGGATATGCGGGTCTGGACTTGTAGATGTAGTGGCCGAACTATTAAAAGTCGGAATAATAACAAAAAGTGGAAGGTTCGCGAAAAGAGAAGACATAAAAGACGAATACCTCTCAAAAAGACTAATGGGAACAAAAGGTGCGGATGTCTCATTTATCCTGGCTGATGCAGGTGAATACGGGCAGAACCCCAAAGTGGAACTTACACAGAAAGACATACGCGAGATCCAGCTTGCAAAAGGGGCAATAGCTACAGGAGCCGAGATCCTTTTGGATACTGCGGGTAAAAAACTTGATGAGATAAAAAACGTTTACCTAGCAGGCGCTTTTGGAAATTACATAGACATAAATAATGCAGTGAAAATATCCATTCTGCCAGATGTATCGACGGACAGGATCCATCCTATCGGTAACAGTGCCGGAGCAGGAGCTTGCCTGATGCTTAAGGATCCCTCTCTTTGGGAAGTTGCCGCCGGACTAATAAAAAAGGCAGAGCACATAGAACTTGCAAGCCATAAGGATTTCCAAGATATCTTCATCAAAAATTTATCTTTTTAGCGGGTGATGAAATATGACGGATACAAATTCAAAAAACAAATGCAAAGTCTTTTTGCTCTCAGGATTCCTTGGAAGCGGCAAGACGACCCTTCTCCAAAACCTTCTTGAAACTGTCCCGGATGGGGAGAGCGTAGCAGTACTCATGAACGAATTCGGCAAAGCTGGGGTTGACGGAGATGTTGTGCGTAAAAAAGGGCTTGAAATAATTGAGATCAGCAGAGGCTCAATATTCTGCGCATGTGCTAAGGGAGATTTTTTAAAGGCTCTCTACACCATATTTAAAGAATATAATCCTTCCGTGCTCCTTGTAGAAGCCAGCGGAGTCGCAGATACCACTGATATCAAACGAGATCTTGGTCAAGGGCGTCTGAGCGATTTTTATAAACTGGAAGGCAATTTCTGCCTCGTTGATGCTCTTCGCTTTGAAAACTGGCTCGATTTTTTCACTGCGGTCATTAAACAGGTTGAGGCAGCCAGCCACATAATCATAAACAAGATAGACCTTGTATCTGAAGAAGAACTGAAAAAACTTGATAAACACATCAGAGAGATCAATCCTGATGCTCTCATTACACATGCTGAATATGGGAAAGTTTCATGGAGCTTTCTGCTTCCTGAAAACAAAGGTGAAGAGAAAGCTGAAGCGATGCCTGAATTGAAAGAATGGGAGAAATACATAGAAGAAGCCCTGAAAAGCATGGATGCCCATCTTCTTCCTCCAGACAGGCTTGCCTCATATAGTGTTTTCTGGGAGGGCGATGCTGAGAGATTCAGGGAACTGCTTGAGGAACTTCCCGATGATATCGTCAGGTCAAAGGGGTATTTTCTCGACACAGACAAAGAGTGGAAGATTTTTGACATAGTGGAAAAAGACAAACCGGTCTACAGACCTGCTGAAGAAGGTTTTTCAATGGACAGAAACCTGGCCATATTCATAAGGATAAAAAGAGACAGAAGAGAAATACCAGCACTTTTCCAGAATAAAGGTCTTAAACTGCTTGAAGTTAGGTTTTGATGATACAGAATAGTATTGGTAAGGAGTATTTTGATAATGGCAATTGAAGAAAAAGCATTTGAAATAATAACGGAAATATGTAACCAAAATTTTGATTCTCAGAATTACAAATGTCCCATGGACATAGCGCTTGAGATAATGGGAGACCCCCAATTTCCAATGCATGATTATGCTCATCACTACTTAGTCCCTGCTGCGATACTAACGTCTTTTCGAAAGAAACAGCCTGGAGCGGTCGGTCAATTTGAA
>JAAZCN010000414.1 GCA_012513245.1 Synergistaceae bacterium
ATCGGTGGAGGCAAATTAATTTTCTCAAATGGAAAAGTTATTGGTGCAATAGGCGTAAGCGGTGGTACGGAAGCACAAGATGTAGAAATCGCTTCTACGTCACTTTCAGATTATACGTCAAACTGAAAAAACTCTTTAATTCCTGACTTTAGACCTTAACGACCAATAACGACTGCCATTAATCCCTCGAACACGCTGTAAGAAGGCGGTTTCGGGGGCTTTTTATGTAACAAAAACTTTGTATTATTTTATCCTGCTATCCCCTGTTATTTTGCCCACTTTGTGGTATAATGATCCTGTACTTGTTTACATTTCACAGTGTGGGGGTGGTCATATGTACGTCGCAATCTCAGGTTATGGTAAGTCGCGTGTTATCCAGTTCCGAGAGGAAACCCATATTCCCGGTACACGTAAAAAGAAAACTCATGTTGTGAAAACCATCGGAAACTACGAAAAAATGCTGAATGAAGATCCGGATATCGTTGCCAAACTCAAACTGGAGGCAGCTCAACTGACTCGTGATAAAAAGGCTGCCAATGCACCCGTAACACTGGAAGTGCCGGTGGGCGATATCCTGAAACCGGAAGATGTGGTGCCTTCTTTTCAATTCGGACATGGCTTGGTCAAGCAAATTTGGCAGCAGATGGGTCTGGACACATTCTTCGAAACCAGATCTGGCAAGCGTAATGCCGAAACAGCTGCCAAGGCGATCTACTATCTGGCAGCTCATCGCTGTGCTAAACCGGCCAGCGTGCATGCTTGTGTTCAGGACTTGCCTAACTATGCCGGCTTAAACTCGCTAAGTCTGGATGTGCTGTATGACGTGCTCGATATTCTGTCCGAACAGAAATCAGCGGTAGTAGAGCATTTGTCACGCTTTTTCGAACGCAGAACTAGTCGGCAGGGACCAGAAGCCTTCTACGATGTTACGACCTACGCCTTTGAAAGCACACGCTGGGGTGAACTGAGGATGTTCGGATTTTCCAAGGATCATAAAAACAACGAGGTGCAGGTGGTAATGGGGCTGCTGCTGGACAACAACGGCATTCCTATCACCTACGAATTATTTCCGGGTAATACCATGGACCAGAACACTCTGGTGCAATCTGTCGAGAAGCTCAAAAGACTATATCGTTTGGAAAAAATCACCGTGGTCGCTGACCGAGGGCTCAACAGTGGAAACAACCTGAAATACCTGTGCAGCAGCGGATACGATTTCGTGATCAGCTACACCCTCAAGCGAGCCCCACAGGTTTTTAAGGAACTGGTGTGGTCAGAATCTGGATGGCACGATGATCGCAAGGAAGACGATGCCGTGACGTTTCGCTCCAAAGTGGTCAGTGAGTCATTGAAGATAAAGCTGCCGATTTCCGAGGCGGAACGGACGACAACCGGTAAGCGGGGGCGGCCACGAATGTTCCGCGAAGTGGAGATCCCGATGAAGATTCATCTGACCTGGTCGGCAAAACGGGCCGAGAAGGATCGATCAGACCGGGAGCGCATGCTGGAACGACTCAGGAAAAAGCTGGACAAGCCCTACCAGCTGAAAGCGGCGATCCGGCGGGGCTGCAACCAGTTTCTTCAGATGGAGCTCGACACGGAAAACTGGAGCCTGGATGAAGCCAAGATCGAGGAAGCTGCACGCTATGACGGATACTACGCCGTGATCACTAATAATCATGAGCTGGATACACAAAGTGTCTGTAAAATTTATAGCGGACTGTGGAAAATTGAAGAGAGCTTCCGGATTTTAAAGAGCGATTTACGGGCCCGACCGGTTTTTGTCTGGTCTGACGAACACATTAAGGGCCATTTTGCCATGTGTTTCATCTCCCTCTGTATGCTCCGCTATGCTCAATATCTGTTGGAAACTGAAAAGCAGGTGACGGTGTCAGCCAGGACTATTATGGAAGCGATTCGCGAGCCTCTGGTTTTGGTGCAGGGAGAGTTTCCACGCTGTGTAGTCACACCGACCCGCATCACCCAGACCTACCTAGATCTAGCGGATTTGCTGGGGATGTCGAACCTTAAGACCAACATGACCCTGACCAAGTTCCGGGCCTGCACCAAGCTCGATTTAAGCATTAATCTGAAATAGCAGGATAAAATTAAAACGCTGCAATCATCTGTTAGCAGTGCTTAGTGCGCTTTTTTTACCTCTAAAGTTCTAAAGTCCGGACTTAAAGTATCAAAGTAAATATTTTTTTAAAAAAGTTGACAATAAGAAACCCTGGGATTATAAATATGCATAGAGAAATTAATTCACCTTACCCATATCCAATTCCTTAACATATTAAGTGGTTTTTGTTCAAGATATTAAATCACTGTCATCCCAAAACAAAAATGAAAAACTGGATACAGCAGGTTTTTATGACATATCGGACAAAATTAAAATCAGGTTGTCAATCTAACATTAGAGCATATTTATCTCGCTGTAGCTGTATAAATCGGTAATCGCAATAATTTATTTTGGACATGTGTGATTTCGTTGCATATAGGTAATTATCATCAAGTGTGCCCAAGATAGGGAAATAAATAAGTAAGGCCCCGAAACATGCAATGGCAGTACTCCGTAATGAGTGTGATGTTAAGACTGAATCTCTTTACGTACAGGCCATTACCGGAATGGCTGGACAGACCGTATGAAACCCCGCCGGCGGTGCCGGTGCCGGAACAACAATTAATATTCAACTGAGGTATTGGACAGCCAAAGGCGGTCAAGA
>JAAZCN010000411.1 GCA_012513245.1 Synergistaceae bacterium
GACGCTATCGGTAAATTACGGGTCATCTATCCAAATTTGATGCGCCTTGAATACGACAACACAAGGACAAGGACGGGAAGCACCGTAACAGAAATAGCCGACGCAGGCCGGTACAGGCCTATTGAACTTTTCGATATGCTATACGAGGAGCAGAATGGACAGTCTATATCCGATGTGCAGCGAGCATTCCTGAACGATCTAATTGAGCAAGTGTGGGAGGACGCAAGATGAGACCGTTAAAGCTTATTATCTCAGCGTTTGGACCATACTCCGGCAAAACAGAATTAGATCTTTCAGTACTTGGCTCATGCGGATTTTATCTGATCACGGGCGACACGGGGGCCGGTAAGACCACCCTCTTTGACGCTATTGTTTTTGCCCTTTATGGCGAGCCAAGTGGTGAGATCCGAGAAACTTCAATGCTCCGAAGTAAGTATGCCTTACCCGATACGGACACCTATGTTGAAATGACATTTACCTACAATGGCAACGAGTACCATATAAGCCGCAATCCTGAATATCTGCGCCCGAAAAAGCGCGGGGAGGGTTTTACCTCTCAAAAGGCCGAAGCTGCACTTACATATCCCGATGGCAGAGTAGTCACAGGAAGTCCTCAGGTCACAAATAAGATAAAAGAACTTATCGGGATAGGACGTTCTCAGTTTACTCAGATAGCAATGATAGCCCAGGGTGATTTCTTAAAGCTTTTGATCGCTTCTACCCAAGAGAGACGGGAAATTTTCCGCCAGATCTTTCAGACGAAAAATTACGAGACCCTTCAATATCGACTGAAAAATGAAGCTGGCAGCTTGGGCAGCCAATACAGTGATATACAAAAAAGCATTAAGCAGCACATTGACGGCATCCTTTGTAAAAACGATGATGTCCTTGAAATAGATGTGCAAAAAGCCAAAAGTAACAAGCTGACCAACGAAGCTGTTTTGGAGTTACTTGTAAAGTTGATAGAGCAGGATGAAGTAAATCAGAAAATTGAAGATGCTGCGTGTAAAGCCGTTGAGAGAGATATATCTAAAATTGATACTGTCCTTGGTAAAGCAGAACAGGATAACAAGGCTCGTACCGGTTTGAGCAGGGCGAAGTCAGATTTGTCCTCAGCATCTGAAAAATCAGAGGAAATAGAAGCTGCTTACCAAGAAGCGGCAAAGCATCAACCTGAAATCGAACCATTGACAGGACAAATTGCCACGGAGCAAGACCGGCTTCCTCAGTATGATGAGCTTGATATGGCTGATAAAGCGATCAGCGAAAAAAATGAACAGCTGAAAGCTTTACACGAAAAGAAGGACGAGCTGGCAGAGAGCATCCGTCTAAAAAAAGAAGAGCAGAAAAAACAGAGTGATGAGTTATTATCGCTTAAAGACTCAGATACAAAGAAAATACAATTTGAAAGAGAACATGAAAAGACTACGGCCAGAAAACTACTGTTAGACGGACTCATCTCACTGCTTTCCGAACAGACAGAAATAGAGTCCGCTTACGACGCATCGAAAGCAAAATATCAAAAACAGAGAGAGTCCGCAGAGGCTGCCAATATCAGCTATTTTGAGTTGAACCGCGCTTTTCTGGATGCCCAGGCAGGCATACTTGCGGGAACGCTTGAAGAGGGTCTTCCCTGTCCTGTCTGCGGATCAAAAGAACACCCTGCTCCGGCAGAAATATCTGATGAAGCTGTTACGGAAAAAACTGTGGAAACAGCGAAGAAAAAAGCAGATAAAGCTCAGAGTGATGCTTCGGATGCAAGTGTTACGGCTGCCGGAGAAAAGAGCAAACTGGAATCAAAGGAGAAGGAAATAGAGAGAGTCTCTAGGGATATTTTTGCAAAGCATCCGGAAAAGTTAGAAGAAGTCATATCTGAAGAAATGGCTAAGATTTCAGAGTCTTTGAACAGCCTCTCTGCAGAAATAGGAGCTGCAAAGCTTAAATGCAAGCGAAAAATTAAAATTGAAACGAACCTGCCCAAAATCGAAAAAGATGTGGCAGAGCTGAGCGAATTGATTGCAGAAAACCAAACTGCTATCGCAACAATATCGGCGGATATAAATGGTCTTGTATCAACGCAAAAGAAGCTAAAAGCCATTCTGACCTTCTCGACAAAGGCGGAGGCAGAGGCAAACATACTCTTGCTCAAGGACAAGAAAAAAAAGCTTGAAACCGAAATCTCGTCTGCAAAAGAGACCCTTGACAAACACAAGGCGCAGATCAGCGATCTTGAAACACAAATACAAACGTTGAACAGGCAATTGGAAGCTGTCGAGGCAATAGATATAGTTAAACTCTCCGGGCAAAGGAAGGAACTTTCAAATAAAAAAGATGAACATACGTACAAGGGTAATCTTATTCATGCCCAGTTATCTGCAAACACCGGTATTAAAAAGTGTATCGAAGAACGCCTGAAAGAAGGATCCACCGTTGAGGAACGCTATAAATGGGTCAAAGCTCTCTCCGATACTGCGAACGGTCAGCTTTCAGGCAAAGATAAAATAATGCTGGAAACCTTTGTGCAGGCATCTTACTTTGAACGCATCATCCGCAGAGCAAATGTGCGTCTGATGATCATGTCGAGCGGACAGTACGAATTAAAACGGGCAGCAGATGCGAGCGATCAAAAAAGTCAGAGCGGGCTTGAACTTGATGTCATTGA
>JAAZCN010000359.1 GCA_012513245.1 Synergistaceae bacterium
AAGATCTCGAAGATACTGTGAATTATGCTGCTTATGTTGCGGAACCATGGTGTTCTTCAGACAAAAGGTTGGCTTTCTTCAGCGCACCGACTTTTCTTTTTGGATACCTGACAGACAGACTGAGTGATGAAAAAGAGATCCGGGTGTTAACAGAAGGATATGAAGGAGCCGGCGTGTTAAAAGAAGTTGAAGAGGCAAAGGCAAAGATCCGTGAAATGGAAGAACAGTCATGCGATCCAGAGGAAATAGACGCTGTAGCACTTGGCGAAACAGCAGCAATAGTCGAAAAGCTTCTTGGCTAAGATACTTTCTAAAGGGGAGGCCCGCATGGGCCTCCCCTGTTAATTGATCCTCCTAAGAATCGCTGTTGTCAATTATTACACCCAAATTAGTCTCGCCGTCCATGTAAGCCGAGAAGCTGCCTTTGTATATCCTGATCGCAGGATGGGATCCCTCTTCCCATTTCTTCTCGCAGAACCAATCGTGATCGATCAGGTTGTTGGATTCCCCCTCAAAAACCGGCATGTAGAGCACGTTATCCACTGCAAGATCAGAGAAAAAATGCGTTCCATACGAAAGTTCCGGCATAAATCCAAGTCTGGGTATGCCAAGTTCAACAATGCAGCAGCAGTTAGTCAACTCATTATACCTTACGGGGACTCCCAGCTCGGGGTTGCTCGATCCTACCCTTCCGGGAGAGACAAAAATAAACTTCTGTCCATTCATTTGAGCGTTGACCTCTCCTATGCCGCGCGCCACCTTGAAGAAATCAGGATTTGAATAGTAGAATCTGTGGTCGACATACACGAGGAACGGGATATTGTTTATCACTCCCGGAGTGACCATTCTGTCAGCCTTTAGAAGGACACGTTTTCCCTCAAAATCCGGGATGTCTTCTTCTACACATGTCTGGCACCAGCAGGGGCGGGACTGTATGAGACAAAAACTGTCATCCAGAGGTTCATATGCAAATTCAATATCTGCCGGCAATCCCATCGAAGACTCCAGAAGCGGCAGCGTCTTCTTCATTCTTTCAAAAAAGTTCGGATATTTCTTCGGAAAATTATCAAATGTCAGACAGACCTTTGAACCAACATCGATCTTTTTTGTCATCTTCATAAGTGATGAGAGACATCCCCCCTCCGAATCATAGCAATAGACCTGTGCATATGCGTCAAAATCGGGGTGATGTTCGATCAGCTGGCTCCACTCTTTCTTTATGTCCAATGTCGTCAGTTCGTTCCGGTTTTCCCTGTCGATAACATGAAATTTTTCCTGAGAATGGATCGCAACTTTTTCAGGGTTCTGTCCGTCAGGTCTGAGATAGGCATTGGTAAGTGAAATAGTTCTTGCATAACCTCTCTTTGTGCTCATCGTTCCAAGCCCGAATACGATCCTCAGAACACCATCTTCCTGCCTGACTCTTTTGTTCCATCGTCGAAAATTCTGCGAATATCCGACTCCGGCAATAGTTGGGTAATAATATCTGCCATGCCATCTTCCTGACAT
>JAAZCN010000360.1 GCA_012513245.1 Synergistaceae bacterium
AATTTGTGACTTCTGTCAAACGGTTGTTAATAAATTTTGCTGAGCTATTGCTGAGCAGTTGCTGAGCGATAGCTGAGCGGTTGTAAATGCAGTCAAACAGTTGTCAAACAAGGGGCCTTAAAATCTTTGCTGAGCGATGGCTAAGCGGTTGCTGAGCAGTTGTAAATGCGGTCAAACAGTTGTTAAAATCTGCTCTTTATCGTCTCCCCCGAGTGCCTGTATCGGAGGTCCAGTGTCTTTTGTTTTGACTTGCCCACTATAAAACCTTTAATTCAAAACCACTGGATTCCCGATGGAAGTATTTGGAAACAACGTATGGAAGTTGATGCAGGTTCCATACCTGGATTCCCGCTCAGTGGCATACGAAAATGACAGAGAGGGACATAGACCCTTAGGTTCTACAATTGGCTCCCCATCGACTCCCGTTCCTTTATTTTCGCCTTGTTCCAAAACCCATCCAGATCATTTAAGGTAAAGTCACTCCATGGTTTTTTGGAGATTTCGACCTCTTTCTCAACGAATCTGAAACGCTCTGTAAATTTAACACATGCTTTGTGGAGAGCGATCTCCGGGTCTGCTTTTAAATGTCTTGATAAGTTTGTAACGGCAAAAAGCAGATCTCCAAGCTCTTCTTCTATGTACTCTTTTCCTGCTCCGTTTTTAATATTCTCCTTTAGCTCGCACAGTTCTTCGTCTACCTTTGCCAAGACCGGAGCAAGATCTCCTTTGGGCCAGTCAAAGCCAACTTTCCCGGCTCTTTCCTGCATCCTGTAGGCCCTAAGCAGACCCGGAATACCTCTTGGTATGCCTGCTAAGAGAGATGCGTCTTCTTTCTTTTTTTGCCTCTCTCCTACCTTGATCTGTTCCCAGTTTTTTAATACGTCATCAGAATCGTTTACCTCTGTGTTGCCAAAGACATGTGGATGTCGCCGTATAAGCTTTTCCGTAAGGTGGTCAATAACGGAACAGATGTCGAATTCTTCCCGCTCCTCGGCCATACAGGATAAAAACACGACCTGAAGCATGAGATCTCCGCATTCTTCACATATGTTGTCCCTGTTGTTATTTTCTATAGCTTCAATAAGTTCATAAGCCTCTTCTATTATATAACGTCTTAGTGAAAGAAAGTCCTGTTCCCTGTCCCAGGGACAACCGTCAGGAGCTCTCAGACGTTTCATTACTTCAACTAATGTTATAAATTTATCTCCCGCTGCCTGATTTATATTCAACTCCAAACCCCCTTTATCGTTCTATTCTAACAGATTCAGGAGATTTTTCCCTTTATAATTTCGGCCAATATGGTCATTCCCCTATACCCGCCCGGCCCTACAAATCCGTCAAGCTTACGCATCCATGGCAACTTGAGCTGAAGTGTGGTCCAGTCTCCATCAGGATCGCCCTGAACAACTGTTTCTTCACTGCTGCAAATTATTTTTGTTATTTGAAGATCGTGAGCAGCCGCCCTAACACAGGTCAGATCCATCAAAAACTCAAGGACCGGCGGTAGTTTTCCGTAGCGGTCTATAGTCTCTTCTTTCAAATTTATCGCCTCTGCAGGAGAATCCGTCTTAAGCATTCTCCTGTAAAGAGTAACTCTCAGGTTTTCCTGGGGCAGATATCCGGCAGGTATAGCTGCCGGGAAATCTATCTCTACTTCAGCCTGTTCTCTTTTTTCTCCCTTTATTTTAGCTATCTCTTCCGCCAGCATATTACAGTATTTCTGGTATCCGACTCTTGTTGAGTTGCCGTGCTGGGATATCCCTATAAGGTCTCCCCCGCCTCTTATCTGGAGATCCCTCTGTGCAAGCTGGTAACCTGCGCCAAGCTCATCCAGGTCTGCTATTGCCTCCAGGCGCTCGCTTGCTTCAACAGTAAGACGGACATCAGGAGGGTAGAACAGGAACGCATATGCCTGTTCCTCTCTCCGCCCTACCCGCCCTCTCAGCTGGTACATCTGAGCAAGACCAAGCTCCTGGGCGTCGTCAACTATTAAAGTGTTTGCCATCGGTATATCGAGTCCGCTCTCAACTATAGTAGTGCATATAAGTATGTCTATCTCTCCGAGAGAAAATCTCATCATTGTTTTTTCAAGCAGGGCTTCCGGTGTCCGGCTGTGTGCAACAGCAATGTTGAGCTTTGGAAAAAGTCTTTTTAGCATCACAGTGCGTTCGTGGATGTCATGGATCCTGTTATGTACGAAGAAGACCTGTCCACCTCTGTTCTTTTCCCTCAGAACAGCACTTTTCAAAAGTTCCTCTGACCATGGTCTGACTACAGTAAGTACCGGTAATCGTCTCTGAGGAGGGGTCTGAAGGACAGACATATCTCTTAGCCCGCTCATAGAAAGCGAAAGGGAGCGAGGGATGGGAGTTGCCGACAGCATCAGCACATCGACACCGGGAGTCATTCTTTTTAAATGTTCCTTGTGCATTACACCGAAACGGTGTTCTTCATCAACTACAACAAGTCCCAGTTCTTTGAATGTCACATCCTGACTGAGCAGCCTATGTGTACCTATTATGATGTCGACCTTTCCCTCCCTGAGATCCTCCAGGATCTTTTTCTGGGCTGAAAATGGAACAAACCTTGATACGACTTCAACTCTTATTGGAAGATTTCCAAACCTGGCTGAAAAAGTTTCGTAGTGCTGTTGGGCAAGAAGTGTCGTTGGTGATAGTATAGCCACCTGTTTGCCGTTAAAGACTGCCTTTCCGGCAGCCCTTATAGCCACCTCGGTTTTACCGAAACCCACATCACCGACTATCAATCTGTCCATAGGGACCGGTCTCTCCATGTCATCTTCCACGTCACGAATAGCTTTTATCTGATCGTTAGTCTCCACGTGAATAAAATTATTTTCGATCTCCTTCATCAATTCTCTGCCGGAGGAAAAAGAAAAACCTTTTGTCACTTCTCTGGTGGCATATATCTGAACAAGCTCTTTTGCTGCCTTTTCCGCCATCTCTTTTGCTTTGGCAGATGCTTTTTTCCACTGTGTACCTCTCAGGCTGTCAGGGACTGCTTCCTTGCCCGGCAGGGGCGTCCACGGAGATATCTTATAAAAATGAAGTATCGGGATGAGCAGTCGCCTATCCTCAGCAAACTGCAGGATAAGATACTCCTCTTCTCCCTCCCGGGATTCAATGGACTGAGGCCCCAGATATCTGGACACACCATAATCATCATGCACTACCCATTGACCCGGTATGAGTCCAACTCCCCAATCACTTGGAGCGATGATCTCCGTTCTATGCCTAGAAAGTGTGACTCCTGAAAGTTCCAGATCCGTAAGGACTGCCTTTTTGGTCTCCGTGTCAATAAAGCCTTCAGAAAGAATACCTTTGGTTGTTTTGAATCCTCTTGACTCAGCCCAGGAAAGGTTCAGCTTTGATTCCGAATAGACTTCAATTTCACATCCATCGCGTAAAAGCTCATCACAGTAGTGGTCGACATCTCTCAATTTTCCCCTGAAAAGAGGGAACTGTTTTAATGCGAGCCTTACTGAGGTGTTCTTAACGTCCCGTGTTATCCTTATTCGTCTGTACTTTGTAAAGTAACTGCAGAGATCTTCCCATTTTTTCCACGGAACTGCGTTCTGTCTGTCAAGGTCGAGGTTCTGCCAAAGCCAGACAGAATTTTCAGCTGTGGTATCCAGTCCTTTGGGATCAAAAAATATTACCCTCATGTCATTATCAGGAAGGAATCTTTCAAGTTCAACTTCCTTCTTAGAGATAAGGCTCTTGAGAGAACACTTATATAAGGTACGAAGGCTTTTCTGTGTTTCAGGATCGAAAAACCTTATGCTTTCAATTTCATCATCAAAAAATTCCAGCCTTACAGGAAACGGATCGGAGGGACTAAATATGTCAACGATACTTCCTCTTGAAACGAACTGGCCTGGCGACCACACCAGGTCGTATCTTTCATATCCCTTCTGCGCAAGCCATCCAAGAAGTCGTTCCCTTGAATTCTCCGTACCCTGCTCGATCTCGTAATATTCTCCGCCGATAGAAAACGGGGCAAGAAGTGATGCGGGAGTTGCAGCCATGACACCGCCTTCATGCCTAAAGTTTTCAAGGATGCCTCCTCTTTGCACTTTAAGTGCCTCAGATCTGGATTCATCCTCGGTCAATGGCATATCAGGAAGCATCTCGACTTTTTTAAAGATCCCCAGCATTTCACAATCCGCTGCGAAATCTCTTACCTGTCTCTGGTCAGGAAGCAAAACAAGCAATGAAGTGTCAGGGTTTCTTACCGCCCAACTCCTCATTGCTCCTTTTGATGCCAGATGTACTGATTTATTACGCAGCCAGATATCTTTATCGAGATCAAAGATGCTGCTTATCAGCCTGCTCTCTTTTACTTTATCCTGCATAGATCAAAAACTCCATAAAAAACGCGACCTCCGGTCAAGCTTTCTCCTGATCATCCAGCCTGAGTCCGTTTATTGAACTCATTGCTTTTTGGATGTCATATTTGAGCCATATATTCAGGGCTTCCCATGCGACATCCTCGAGTTTGCACCAGAGTTCTTTTTGTGCGTGTGGTATTCTTCCAAGCACCCAGTCAGCCATATTTATTGGCCCCTGCGGTTCACCGACTCCTATCCTAAGCCGTGGGACCTCCAAAGTTTGGAGGGCACCCAAAATGGACATCATACCCTTTTGTCCACCGGCAGAGCCTTTTTCCCTTATTCTTACCCTTCCAAAGGGAAGAGCTGCGTCATCATAGATAACAAGCACCTCAGACGGTTCAATGTTCTGATAGCGTACAGCTTCTGCCACAGATAAGCCGCTGAGGTTCATGTATGTATAAGGTTTGAGCAATGAGATCTTTTCTCCGTTATGAAGTACAGGCCCCCAAAAGGCTCCTTTGAATTTTGCCTGGGGCTCAGAAAGCCCAAGTCTTGAGACAAAAGAATCTATCACTAGCCAACCGGAGTTATGTCTGGTCCAGGCATACTCAACGCCCGGGTTCCCGAGCCCAACGATCAATTTCATAACGATGTCATATCTTCTCCGATATTATTTTTCGTCCTCGTCTTTGGCTTTACCTTTTGCTACAACTTCAACTTCAACTCCGGCTTCTTCGGCTTCAAGTGCTTCTTCTTCATCGACCTCAGCAACTGCCCTTGGCTGGATTATATGAACCACCAACGTATCTTCCGGAGTAAGAAGATCGCAATCGTTTGGCAGAACAAGATCCTTAATTAAGATCTCTTCTCCCAGTTTGAGTTCGGCAACGTCAACAACAATATCCTCCGGAATGTCGATGGGCTTGATCTCAACAGAGAGAGACCTTGTGATATGGTTCAGAAGTCCACCCTCTTCTTTTACTCCGAAAGCTATTTCACCATTGACCAACCTGATCGGGATCTCGACCTTGATCTTGTGTCCTTTGAGCACCTGGTAAAAGTCAATATGGCGTATATTCTGGGTAAGAGGATGGCGCTGTACATCCCTGATAAGGGCCGTGCAGTCTTCGCCGCCTGACATCTGGAGCTCGATAAGTGTAGTCTCTTTTGCTTTGCTGTTCGCGATTGGACCGATAGCTTTTGCAGATACAGTTCCGGCGAGGCCCTGTTTATGCTCAGGTCCGTAAAGGATAACAGGTATAAGGTTCTTTGAGCGGATCTTCCTGCAGACACCGGTTCCCGTTGTCTCTCTTAATGTAAATTCAATTTTATGTTGCTGTTTTTTTGCTGCCATTGAATATTTCCTCCTCAGATGATATATGCTTGTTCATTTTTTGCTCTATGTCTTTCAACGGCGGGATCCGCCGCAGAGATACCCTGGTCATTTCTAACGGAAAAGGATGCTTACTGAATGTTCAGAATGGATCCTTCTCAGCGCTTCAGCAAAGAGAGGCGCGATAGGCAGTACTGTAAGCCTGTCAATTTTTTTCTCTTCCCTAAGCGGTATCGTATCTGTTATAACGACCTCTTTGATAAGCGAACCCTTCAATCTATCTATTGCCGGGCCGGAGAGGACGCCGTGCGTAGCACAGGCGTATATTTCCTTCGCACCTCTTTGTCGAAGCGCTTCGGCTGCCTTTACAATAGTTCCGGCTGTATCTATTATGTCATCTACGAGGATCGCTGTCCTCCCCTCTATGTTTCCTATTATCTCCATAACTTCGCAAACATTCGTAACTTCGTGCGAGCGCCTCTTGTCAACTATAACAAGGTCTGCGTTGCCTATCTGTTCAGCAAACTTTCTGGCTCTTACAACTCCTCCGATATCCGGCGAGACTACTGTGACCAATCCCTGATCTACTTCCTTCTTGAGTGTCCTGTGAAAATAAGAAGCCAAAAGCGGTATGCCTGTAAGATGGTCGACCGGTATATCAAAAAATCCCTGTATCTGGCCGGCGTGAAGATCGGCAGAAATAACTCTGTCTGCTCCGGCCTTTTCAAGGAGATTTGCTATCAGCTTCGAAGTTATTGGTTCCCTGGAGCGTGTTTTTCTGTCCTGCCTTGCATATCCAAAATAAGGCATAACTAGGTTTACGCGATATACAGAGGCTCTCCTCAAAGCATCTACGATGATAAGAAGCTCCATCAGATGCTCGTTGGCAGGTTCGCTTGTAGGCTGTACTACGTATACATCAGCACCTCTGACACTTTCTTCTATTGAAACGCCTATCTCTCCGTCAGAAAACCTGAACAGTTTAGACGCAGAAAGGGGAACACCGAGATTCATGCATATGCTCTCAGCAAACTGCTTATGAGCACTCCCCGAAAAAATTTTTACCTCTCTCAATCCTGCAGACATGTCAATCTCCTCCCTTAGGGAACTTTCTGCGGGAACTCCAGCCCTCTATGTTTTTCTGTCTTGCCCTTGCCACACCAAGAGCTCCATCAGGAATATCCGTTGTAATAACAGAACCAGCCGCCGTAACTACATTATCTCCAATAGTTACCGGCGCCACAAACATTGTATCACTGCCGATAAAACAATTGTCACCAATTTTCGTAAAATGCTTTTTTTCTCCGTCAAAATTACAGGTTATCGTACCGGCTCCTATGTTCGTCTGTTCACCTATATCAGCATCTCCAACATAAGATAGATGGGGAACCTTTGAACCCTTTCTTAAAACGCTCTTTTTAATTTCGACAAATCTTCCAACATGTACATTTTGATGAAGTTCTGCTCCATCCCGTATAAAGACAAAGGGACCTAAGATCGAATTTTCACCGACCCTGCTCTTTTTGATCCTTACAGATCCGATGACCTCAACATTATCCTCAAGGACGGAGTCCTGAATAACGGTAAAGCTTCCTATCACGCAGGAGCCTCCAATAGATGTCTCTCCCCACAGCTGAACGTTGGGCTGGATCTCAGTGTCCTCTCCTATACTGACTCTGGGGCCGATCCATATAGAAGCAGGATCGTTACACCTTACACCCATTCCCATCCATTTATCCAGTATTCTTTTCTTCATAACTGCGGCAGTCTCAGCCAACTGGTTAGGGTCGTTTATTCCAAGGAATTCAGTAGGATCAGAAGCTTTTACAGCATCAGTCCGTTCACCGTTTTTTTCTATAAGCGCTACCGCATCAGGAAGATAATATTCTTTCTGGCTGTTCATGCAATTCAGATCATCTATGACAGCCGACAGCGCGCTTGTGTTGAATACATACATACCGCTGTTCACTTCACGACATTTTCGTTCGTCAGGAGTGGCATCCTTGTGCTCAACTATCCTCACAGACAATCCGTCTCTTATTACTCTGCCGTACCCTGTGGGATCAGTAAGGTCGAAGCTCAGGAAGCTGCAGCTGTTATTTTTTTCTACATGAACATCAATAAATTTCTGAAGGGTCGCTGCCCTTATAAGTGGGGTGTCACCCGGGAGAATGACCACATTTTCAAAATCCTTCCACCAATCCTGAGCAAGCTTAGCAGCGTGTCCTGTGCCAAGCTGTTCCCTCTGCCAAAGAACATTTATTTCGGAGAACTCATTCTTTATCCATTCCTCAACTGTTTCACCCGAAAAACCTACCATTACAGATATATCATTGAAACCTGCTGATCTTAACTCTGAAAGGGGGTAATAAAGAAGCGGTTCTTCCATTATTTTGTGAAGGACCTTTGGCTTCTTACTGCGCATACGTGTACCTTTGCCTGCCGCCAATATCAATACACAGAATCGTTTCTGATCATCCTGCATGACTTCGGCTCCTTTCGTCTAAAACATAGAATTTATATAAAACACAATAAAACATTGAGAAGGCACCATCCTTGCCTACCCGGTCAAAAACTGCTGGCTGGGGTGGATGGATTCGAACCATCGGTGGCGGATCCAAAGTCCGCTGCCTTTCCTCTTGGCTACACCCCATAATGTGCAACGGACATTATAGCCTGTATATAGAAAATTAGGCAAGTAAAATGGACTTATATTATAGTTATTACGGGTTCGACATTTTCTTCTTAACTTTTGCTTCTTAAATCTATACATTTTTTTCTATATGATTTATAATGACTTTTAAGTAGGATTCTATTTAAACCGGAGGTAATATGTTTATGTGGACAACAAGTGAAGGTATAAATATTCTAAGAGGGCGCGGGGCAAAAATTACTGCTCAAAGGATAGCTATATTAAGACAGCTTGAAGGCAGGACTGATCATCCGTCAGCCGACATGCTCTACAAAGAACTGGCTGTCGATTATCCAACAATGTCTGTTGCAACTGTTTACAGCACAGCGCAGCTTCTTTCGGATGCGGGACTCATAAAAATACTCAGCATCGACGACAAAAGAGTATATTTTGACCCGACAACATCCACACACGGCCACTTCCTCTGTAGGAGCTGCGGAAAACTTGTAGATCTTAAGATAGACGAAGAGGGATTTTTCAATTCCGCAAGCACTGCTCAGAGCAACATTGCACAGATCGACACTGCGGAAATATTTCTCTACGGTCTTTGCACAGATTGCTTCAGCCAAGCATAACCGGCTCATTTAAATTTAATAAGAAGTTCCTCGACGTGAAGCATATCGTACCAAAAACCTCAAACACTCTTCTTTTTGTAACGATAATTCTGCTGTCACTGTTTGTTGCTGTTTTTCCATCTTACGCAAAAACGATACCTTCCCTTCTTTACGAAATAAAGATCCCCATGGAGCCCAATGAATATGTAACAGTACAAACCAATGACGGTATGACTGCTCTCATTGGACAGGTCGTTGCTTTGCCGAAGACGACCAGATGGCCCAGTTACAGCGCAAGTGCATGGGGCACGCCGGGAGAAGTATGTGCATCAGCCGTTAACGCTGTGCATATGCTCGTTTCCGTTGAAAAAGAAAAGGGAAGGACCCTCAGTTTGATACCCCGCGAAACTATTGCACCTGCTGCAGGCCCCGGCGCTTCGGTGGTAATATCTTCAAAGGCAGGGACAGGAATCTTTGGAGCCTGGGCTCCTCCTGTCGGATCAAAGATCTCAGTAATAAAAAAAGGTACAAATGAGCCAACTCCATTATCTGTCAATGAACTGCCCAAAAAGGGAGATACACTTGTCATCACAGTACAAAAAATGGATCATGGATATATGGCTGATATCGAAAACAGACCGGGCGGTAGGGTCACTGTGTGGAGCAAAGATGGATATAACGTCATAGGGCGTGTGATAAGACCTCTTGCCGGAACAGGGCGTTTTGAAGGTACCTTGTTCCAAAAGACAGGCGCATTACGGGCAAACCACTGCGGAGTGATCGATTTTAGTTCGTCTAAAAGAGGTACTATCGGAGGATTCCAGATAATACCGTGGGACCACGCTCTGTTGTCAAAAGAAATGCAGGGCTCTTGGGACATGACCCAATGGATGATAATAGGACCCAGTGACGGAAGGGCTATGATGGGTGGTACAGCTCCTCTTTTCAATGGCATTCTCGTTCCCGGACCTTCCGAAGGGGAACTTCTATGGGATGTATGGTCCACATACGGAAGACGGTCTCTCATCCTGGCAAGAAAAAACGGAGGTACCTGGCAAAAACTTCCGGAGTTCGCAGGCAGAAATGACTACGCGTTAAAAGATATAACACATCTGAGAATATACTTCCCGTTCACCGACGAACCTGCTCTTTAGGGAATACTGAAATGATCAAATAGATATAAATAAAGCAGGGCGTAAACGCCCTGCTTTATTTATATCTTCACATTTAATTCTTTTTCAATAGTATCTATAACGATCTTCCTGAGATCAGGATCCTGGAGTGCCTTAATAAGAGTAGCCTTGATCCAGCCCTCTCTTACACCACAGTCAAGCCTTCTCCCCTTATATAACAGAGCATAGACAGGTTCTTCTTCCAGCATCGAAGCTATAGCGTCAGTAAGCTGGTATTCGCCTCCACTGCCCCTCTTAATGCCTTTAAGGTGTTTGAAGATAGATGGAGAGAGTACATATCTTCCCATTATTGCAAGATTTGATGGAGCATCTTTTGGATCAGGCTTCTCCACCAGCCCTTTCACCTTGTAAATACCCGGCTCGACTTCTTCAGCATCAACTATCCCGTACCTTGAAGTATCTTCTTCATTTACTTCCTCTAGACTCAGGACCGAGCCATTATACTTTTCTCTCACTGATTCAAGCTGGGCAAGCACAGTCGGTTCAGCCAGCATTACATCATCAGGCAGCAAAAGACCAAAGTATTCGTCCTTGCAGAACTTTTCTGCGCAAAGTACAGCATGACCAAGTCCAAGCGGTTTATCCTGAAGAGTGTAACGAAACTTGGCAAGTTCGGGAATCTTTTTCAACTGCTCAGCCATCTCCTCTTTGCCTGTTCCTATCAGATGATCCTCAAGCTCAGATGAATGTTGAAAGTACTGAAATATGGTTTCCTTTCCCGTACCTGAAACAAAGATTATTTCTTTGCAGCCCGAAGCTACCGCCTCATCGACTCCATAATGGATAAGGGGTCTGTCTATAAGAGGCATCATCTCTTTAGGAATGTCCTTAGTTAACGGAAGAAACCTCGTTCCAAGTCCGGCAACCGGAAAGACTGCTTTGCGTATCGGTTGAAAACTCATGTCACTTACCTCCTGCCTCGGCTATTTCTAATATTGTCTTTTCGAGCATATCCGCTGTTGCATTCATGAGATCAGGATCTCTGGATTCAACAAATATCCTGATAAGTGGTTCTGTACCAGATGGGCGAAGAAGCATCCTTCCTTTATTTCTAAGATGTACTTGAGCTTGTTTCTCAGCTTCTATAAGCTTTGAGCTGCCCAAGACAAAAGACTTGTTCTCTATTTTCAGATTTCTTAGTATCTGCGGATATCTGTCGAAACGGTCAACCAGTGTTGAAATATCTTCTCCCAGGTCTGCGAGTGCCCTTAAGAATAAAATACTGGAGCAGAGTCCATCACCTGTGTTAGCATAGTCCAAGGCAATTATATGCCCGGACTGTTCGCCACCGATCCTACAATTCTCCCTGCGCATCGTATCGAGGACATATCTGTCTCCAACTCCGCACCTAAAAACTTTGATACCTTCCTTATTTAAAAGGTCCTCAAGGACCATGTTGCTCATCACGGTAGCTACCAAACCTGAGCCAAGAGAACCCTTAGATTTCAGCCAGCGCGCAATGACCCAGAGCATGATGTCTCCGTCTATAGTCCTTCCCTTTCCATCGCACATAAGGACTCTATCTGTGTCACCGTCGAAAGCGATCCCGATCTCGGCTTTAGCGTTTATGGTCTTTTCTCTAAGAAAATCAATGTTTGTAACCCCAACCCCGAAATTGATATTTAATCCGTCAGGTTCATTGGCTAATATTGAGACCTTACCCTTCCAGTTTTTGAAGAGAGGTCCTACCAGAGA
>JAAZCN010000361.1 GCA_012513245.1 Synergistaceae bacterium
CAGAGGGGTCAGACCTACACAATTGACAGATTGGCTAACTCTCTGAAAAATAGGGTTGGACTATGATGCAAGCAGACAGCGATCAATGGGGTGAAAACAGGACCAGATCTTTAATGCGATCTTGCTGGAGGCTGACGCCTATGCCGCCGAGATCTCCCTGAATGTCTTTCTGAGTTGACAACAGGAGGCAGGCAAGGCTTGTGGGAATTTATTCCTGTCATCCGAGTCCCGTCCCTTCTGTCGGATTCTGATTTTATCCAGGCAACCAGAAGATCAAGTGGAAAAAAGGTTGAAGATATCCAGGGAATTCTGGATTTGTGAATTATGTAGGTCCGAACCAACTGAAGTTTCCTCTATAATCAAAAGCATCATGGCATATTAAAAAGAAGATATGCGATAGAATTTTTAGAGAACATTCTGAATCATGTGCACTGTTTGCCATTAAAAATGAGTATCTGAAATGTAAATAATGAATTGAAGCGTTTTGAAAAGGCAACTATTCGGTGATGAAATATTCGTTGGAGGTGCGCTATGGATAAGGAGACTGCAATTAAACTATTTGAAGATAAAAGAGTTCGTGTTTTATGGGATGAAGATCTAGAAAAATGGTTTTTTTCGATTATCGACGTTGTGGGTGTTCTTAGTGAAAGCGATAACCCAAGGAAATACTGGAGTGTGCTTAAAACAAGATTGAAAGCTGAAGGAAGTCAACTGGCTACAAATTGTAGCCAGTTGAAAATGAAAGCTGAAGATGGAAAAATGCGTTTGACTGATATTGCGGATACCGAGGAAATTTTAAGGCTCATCCAATCGATACCATCACCCAAAGCGGAGCCGTTTAAAATGTGGCTTGCGAAGGTCGGCAGTGAAAGAATAGAGGAAACTGCTGATCCAGAGCTTGCCATAGAACGTGCCCTAGAAACATATCTGAGGAAAGGCTATTCAAAAGAATGGATTGACCAAAGGATAAAAACAATAGAAGTCAGAAAAGAACTAACGGATGAATGGGATAGTCGAGGAGTGCAAAAGGGCGTTGAATATGCAATCTTGACTGATGAGATTACAAAAGCGTGGGCAGGATTAAGCACAAAGGAATATAAGAATCTCAAAGGTTTGAAAAAAGAAAATCTACGAGATAATATGACCAACCTTGAGCTGGTTCTAAATATGCTAGCGGAAGCATCAACAACTGAAATTTCTAAGGAAAAGCAGCCTGATACGTTTGAAGAAAATAAAATGGTGGCTCAGCAAGGTGGACTGGTAGCTAATGCAGCCAAGAAGCAACTCGAAGAGACTACAGGTAAAAAAGTTGTAACTGTGAAGACAGCAAAGGAAATTAAAAAGATTAAATAGGATGGAGACCCTAATGGTTAGACCTCGGCCTGACCCCACGATGCATAAAAACTTTGCTGAGCAATGGCTGAGCAGTTGCTGAGCGGTGGCTAAGCTGTTGTAGGTGCTGAGGACCCAGTTCCTATCCGTCGTTCCCGAGTGCTTGTATCGGGAATCCAGCGGCTCTGAACTTAGGCTATGACCGTGTTTCCAATGTATAAACCAAAGCCGC
>JAAZCN010000362.1 GCA_012513245.1 Synergistaceae bacterium
CTTTGGGCCATAGGAAAGACAAGGTCTCCCTTTGGCAAGTACTCCTCGATCTTTTTGTTTATTGTTTGATCTTTCTTCTGAGGCGGGTGTATCCCCCCCCAGAATGACGGAAGTTTCATATAGCTTTCCTCCTCTTGTCCTTTGAAGCGAAAACTTCTATTCAAAGCTTAACCTGCGCCAATAAATAGCGCAGGTTAGATTCTATCATTTAAATGAAAAAATAGAAGGTGCGGCTAAAAAATATCCGGTTCACAAAAAATTAGTTATCATACCTTAATATTCGATTTATTATAGCATGTCCGATAAAAAGACCTTTCGGACATCTTTCCTCTGTTGGCTTACGTTTGTCATTGTTTTATAGCTGTGGTTTTATTCCTGCCATCATAAGCCCGAGGGTCTCAGCGTCGGTGCTTCTCGGATCATCGATGACGCCCACTATGGAACCGCTGTATATAACAGCTAGCCTGTCAGAGATAGACATAAGCTCTTGCAGGTCCTTGGATATCAGCAGTATTGCTACCCCTTTATCTCTCGCTTCCACTAGGCGCTGGTGAACAAATTCCGCGGCACCTACATCAAGTCCCCATGTAGGCTGCATTGCAATAATGACCTTTGTTCCGTCTGAGATTTCCCTTGACAGCATCAGTTTCTGCAGATTGCCCCCTGAGAGTATTCTCACAGGCGCACGAATAGATGGAGCAAGCACGTCATATTTTTTTACCCTCTCTGTGGCAAACTTTGAAATGTATTTCCAATCCATAAAATACTTCTTTGTCTCTACCGGTGGTTCCCAGTAATTTTTAAGAGGCATGTTCTCTTCAACAGTCATGTTGGGGATCAGGCCTACGCCCTTTCTGTCCGCGGGGATGTAGCTAACGCCCGAATTGATGAAATCCCTTGCGCAGGATCCTGTAATATCTTTGCCCCCTATTACGATCACCCCGTCCTCCGGGACACGGAGCCCTGCAAGCACCTCACAGAGTTCTTCTTGGCCATTGCCGTCAACGCCTGCGATGCCCAGGATCTCTCCCGATCGCAGAGAAAGTGTCAGATCTGTCAGAGCCTGGATATTACGGTCATTTTTTACGCATATCCCCCTGCACTCAAGAAAGGTATCTCCCGGCTCCGGTCTGTCCTCTGAAATGACGATTCCTTGAAGATGATGCCCGACCATCATTTCTGCAATTTCTTCTTTCGAGACTCCTTTTGCCGGTACAGTTCCAACCTTTACCCCTTTTCTGAGGATGGTGAGCCTGTCAGAGACCTCCATGATCTCTTCTATCTTATGTGAGATAAGGACTATGCCATGTCCGTTGCTTACCATGTTTTTAACTGTACGGAAAAGTTCTCTTGTCTCCTGTGGCGTGAGCACTGAGGTAGGTTCGTCGAGAATGAGGACTTTTGTTCCCCTGTATAGCATCTTCAGTATTTCCACTCTTTGCTGTTCGCCTATGGAGAGCTGCCAGATCTTTGCTTCCGGATCGACCTTAAGGCCGTATTTCTCTGATAGGTCAAGGATCTTTTCTAGTATCTTTTTTTTATTTAGGTTAAGAGGTTCATCTTTGAGGCCAAGGACCATGTTCTCCCATACGGTGAAGACCGGGACAAGCATGAAATGCTGGTGGACCATGCCTATTCCGTTTTCTATAGCGAGGCGTGGGTTAGAAAGTATCACGGGTCTGCCCTCTATCTCGATAGTTCCGCCGTCAGGCAGATAAATTCCCGCGAGGCAGTTCATAAGAGTTGTCTTTCCTGCTCCGTTTTCGCCCAGGATACTATGGACTTCCCCCCTGAAAAGCTCAAAATCTATATCTTTGTTTGCGTATGAATCATAGAAGATCTTATCGATGTTCTTCATTCTTACCAGCGGGTAATTATTATCATCCATCTCTCTGCCTCCGTTTATAAGTGCCACATAACCTCTAGATTCTAGCAATATGATCAAAAAAATGCAAAAAAATGAGACGCAGGACAAAAAACGGTATACAATATTCTCTGCTAGCCCACTGCCCTGAAAAACAGAGTCCGGACAGAAATATTAAAAGAAAAGAGACTATCGGCCAATGCGCAAAAACATAATACTCAGTTACTCTCTGGCGTTGATCGTTATCTTTATATGGAGCATAACATTCGTCTCAACAAAAATACTTCTCGGTTATCTATCTCCGACGGAGATCCTTTTTTACCGATATGTGATAGCTTATCTTCTTTTCGTTGTCGCAAAGCCCAAGATCATGTGGCCGCTTAGCTTTCGTGACGAGGCAAAATTTGCCCTCGCAGGTTTTCTGGGTGTCACCCTCTATTTCCTCTTTGA
>JAAZCN010000363.1 GCA_012513245.1 Synergistaceae bacterium
AAACGGCGGTCCCGTATAAGGCCGCCGTTCTTAATTACTGGTTTCGGTCGCTTGTTTTTGGTTTTAGTGCCAGAAAGCGCAGCCTGACGTAGTCAGCTACCCATCCGTTTTCTTCTGTATATAGCAAGGGCCGGCAGTAATCCTCGACCTCTTTATAGAAGAGGTCCTTTTCTTCATTTGAAAAACCCTCCGTGTGACTGTTTGCAAATGCCTCCAGCCAGCATCTGAGGCCGTTTTTGAGAGGTGTGGGACGATCTATCCTCGCAATGTAGGCTACTTTGAAGCCCTGGTTGTCCAGTATTTTTGAAAACTCTCCCAGCTCCGGAAACTTCCAGGGATTTCTGGCCCTATAGTCTATTCCGCGCTTAATAAGAGCTATTTTCATTCCTTCGCGGATCACCCGGATACAGCCTTCTCCTCCGCACTCTGCAGCGAAGCGCCCGCCGGGTTTGAGAGCTTTCCAGACGCCCCTGACCGCAGCATACTGGTCATGCATCCAGTGAAGAGCTGCATTGCTCATCACTGCATCGAATTCTTCCCTGAAATGCAGATGTTCCCCGTCTATAACTTCAGCTTTCAGCCCTAGAGATATTGTGGCGTCGACCATTACTTGGCTTGAGTCTACACCTAACACATCACATCCCATGTCAGCCAGCTCTTTGGTCAGCGTACCGTCCCCACAACCGAGGTCAAGTATCTTTTCGTCCTTTTTTGGATCAAGCAGCTCGATAACCGGTTTTCCAAAGAGAGGAACAAAATCTGCCCCTTTTTTGTAATCATCAGGGCCCCAGCATTGATTTGACATCGGAAAGCCTCCTTATATTCTTATAAGCTCATTATATTGGAGAGAGGATAAAAATGCACTCTTTCAGACGTTTAAAAAACAGATTTTAATAAACCCTTGAAATTATTCATGTTTCTTGACGGAACCAGTCTTTTTGATGTAGTCTATTGCTGTTGATTTATTTATCTGACCCCGAGTCGAATTGCCTAAAGGATCTCTTCCAATGGCAAAAGACCAATGGGTGTTTCCGGAAACGGAAGCGCCTCCCGCACTTGGAAAGGGGGAGCTGCAAACTTCAGGGGATCAGTTTTAAAATTCCCTCATGTCTTGTCCTCTTTCTAGTGCCCGCACTTACGGATGATTTACAGTTTTAGGTGCTGTCTTTGAATTCCTTAACAAGAGGAGGAACATGATTTGCGAATTTTGAAAGTTCTGATAGCCGAAGCAGATCCTTTGCTTCAGAAGTTGTATTCAGATCTTATTGCTTCCGAACAAGTTTTCACCGTACTCAAATGTGTCTCCAGCAGTAAGCAGATGTTTGATTCGATGAGATGTGTCGAAGCTGATCTGGTCCTTTTGGATCTTTATCTTAAGGATTTTAATGCCCTCGACGGGCTTGAAGAACTTCGTAAGGAATTTCCGAGAACTGACTACATAATAGCATCTTCAGGCGAGGATCCTATTCTTGTAAGAAAGGCCCTTTGCCAGGGAGTCTTCGAGTATCTTATAAAGCCTTTCTCGTTTGAGAGGCTTAGGCTTGCCCTCCGGAACTACCACATATACCATCAGAGCCTGACCGGCAGGACGAGGCCATGGCAGCAGGAAGACCTTGACACACTGATCTCTCTCCGGACCAGGGACCCCTCATGGGCGAACAACCGGGCTATCCCTAAAGGGCTGCAGCTCAAATGTCTTAATGAGGTAGAGACCTTTCTAAAAGATAACAACGATACCTTCTCCGCTCAGGAAGTTGGAGACGTACTGGGTATTTCAAGGTCGACGGCAAGAAGATATCTTGAGTTTTTGACTATGAACGAAAGGGTCGTAGTCGAGTACGCGTACAGAAAAGTCGGAAGGCCGGAGAAGAGATACAGGATGGCATTGATATAATTAGTGAAAGAAAATAACGACAAAACTGATTTTGAAGCTTAAAAAACATAGCGGGCGGGACTGTTTGTCAGTCACGCCCGCTATGTTTTTCTCGTTCCTACATTCCGAAAAAATACCCCGTTATGTATGTCGCCAGTATGCCGCCGACCAGTACAACGAGTATGCCTCTGCCGTACCATCCTAGGATTATTGCCGTAAGAGCTCCCGCTGTTGAGCTATATACGCTGCCTGTTGCCGTGAGGACGTCAGGGAATATCAGGGCCCCGAGCACGGCATAGGGAATGTAATGCAGAAGCGATTCAACAAAAGACGGAAGCTTCCTCTCTCCAAGGAAGAATACCGGAAGTATCCTTGAGGGCGCTGTAACGCACATCATGAGAATAGAAAGGATCATTATCTTTGTCATCAGCGGGCCTCTTTCTTGTCCAGAGGGAAGACTACAGCTCCAAGGAGAGCGGCAAGTCCCGTGGCAGTCATAATTGCTATCCCTCTGTTCATATTCGCAAAACAGGGTGTCCATTTTATTAATGCGCTCAGTGCCATGCCGGAAGCTGCAACGATCAGAGCAGGTCTGCTCTTCCTCACTGAAGGCAGCAGCAGGCCTATAAAGAGGGCGTAAAGCGCTATCCCCATACTGTCCTGTACGTTCTGAGGCAGCACGGAAGTTCCGTAGAAGCCAAGGAGGGTCCCGGCGACCCATGTACAATGGCCAACTATATTCAGTCCGAACATGAATTCAGGCGCAAGGAGCGGTTCCTTTTGCATTGAGGCTACGCTGAAGCTCTCGTCCGTAAGTTCAAAGCATATCCAGGTTTTTTTAAGAGCTGATATATCCGGCGTCAGCCTTCTTGCAAGAGAAGATGAAAGCATTATGTGCCTCATGTTGAGGACCGCTGTAGCCAGGACTATTTCGGGGATGGAGGAGCCTATTATAAGAAGGTTGAGAGCCACGAACTGACTTGCTCCCGCAAAGACAATTAGAGACATAAACAGACTTTCAAAAGCGGTAAGCCCGGCAGTTTTGCAGAGTATCCCGCACGCTATCGCGCTTGGAATATAGCCCAAAGCGATAGGGGTCCCCGTCCTGAGTCCGTATCCGAAACCCTTGGCTACCGGTACTTTATTGACTTTTGTTCTTTCCTTTACTGCACTCATAGGGCTGTCTCCATTTCTGAAATACCAAAAGCTGATTGTATTATAAGAATCAAGTTAGTGTCAAACTTGATGAGCAGAAAAAACATCCGGGAGGGGGAGTCGGTTGCAAATCTGTTGGAAATCGATTGGGAATCGATAGTAAAACCGTCAAACAGACGTTCGAATCCGTCCTCCGTAGTCCCCCGGTAGCTGTATCGAGAGAGTGCACTGTTTCCTTCATGGGAAAAAGTTTGTATCGTCTTCAGATAAAAACATGTAGGAATATTGAATTAAAGAATTTAAAAATTAAAACTAACTAAAACTAACCTAAACCCTCCTTATCCACCCTTAAAGTTGTCGCGCAATTCAGATGAATGTATACTAATAAGAGGATATACCATATGTATGCAACTAAGTTGCATTTATTCCCCGAGTTTGTCTCCCTAAAGATCCTTATCCATGGGTGCAAACCAGCGGACCGGCTAAAGAATAAACGGTCCCAAGGGTCCATGGGAAACCATGAAGCCTCCCGTAGACGCTATTCGTCTTTTTGGAAAGGGGTGATCAAGGTGGATCAAAGTATGCATCCCTGTGTGCTTAATGCCTTCACGTCTTTTCCCTTTTCAAAATTATCTGCAGTTGTTTTCATGCGGTGTCATGGAAAGATCCCGCTTTGATATGTAGATCCGATTTTGAATTCAGTTCCGGCAACGGAGAGAGGAGATGTAAGAAGTGACAGAAGCAAACTATCATGTCAAGAACCTTAC
>JAAZCN010000364.1 GCA_012513245.1 Synergistaceae bacterium
GAGAGGGGGACAGGTTCAAAGATTTACAATCTTTTGCCATTGCTCAGCACTGCTCAGCTGTATTTAACAACCGCTTCCCAACCGCTCGTATCACGCGACGTGTTTTGGTCACGGGGCTTCACGGCGATGGAATCGCCGCTTCACAAAGATGGCTTACTTTTTCTCTAATAAAACGCACTTTCGTTTCCACCTTGTTCTTTGAATTGGGGCAGATCGGAGATGATGACGATGCAATGTGAAGTGGTTCAAGCTAAGACGTATTGGGCATACGTCGAAGTGAAGGATCACGAACCTTGCGAAGTCAGGGCTTCGAGGTGCCCCAATTCACCTCTTGAAGGAGAGAGGAAAGTTCGTGTGCCAAAGCCACGCGAAATTTCATCCTTTCCTTCGAGCGGGGATGCTCGAAGGAAAGCTTCCATGAATGTAGAAAGACCCTGGGCTCTGTGAAGGGAGTTGTTCTTGAGGGGGCGTAGGTTTTGTCACCTACGAGGGGGCATTTTATGGCGGCCATGTGGACTCTTATCTGGTGGGTGCGTCCTGTGTGTAGGCGGCATTTTATTAGTGAGTATCCGTTTTTGCTCCATATGGTCTCGTAGTCCGTCCAGGCATCTCTGCCGTCTTCTGTGACGGCCATTCTTATCTTGTTGTATGGGTCTCGGCCTACAGGATAGCGGATCTCGCCTTTTATAGAAGGTGGCGTTCCCCAGCAAAGTGCAAGGTATTCTTTTTCGACCCTTCTGGCCTTGAAGTCCCTGAATAGTCCTTCCTGTGCAAGGCCGTTTCTTGCAACGACCATGAGTCCGGATGTTGTAGCGTCAAGCCTGTGTACTATTCCCGGGCGGTTGACTCCGTTTAGGCTTCCCATTTCAGGGAACCTGTATAGAAGACCATGGACAAGCGTTCCTGTCCAGTGCCCGGGGGCAGGATGGACGACTAACCCTGCAGGTTTGTTTACCACAATTATGTCGTTGTCCGAGTAGACTGTTTCGAAGGGAACGTCCTCAGGTTCGAGGTCGAGCGTCTCAACAGGCGGAACAGTGACACTTATTATGTCTCCGGTCGTGACCTTGATCGAGGGTTTTATCCTTCTTTCGGGAATGAGTTCCGTTTTGCCCTCTTTGATAAGTTTCTGGGAGAAGCCCCTGCTTATGCCAAGGTATCTTGAAACAACGAAATCCAGCCTGTGCCCATCCATTTCATCTGAGACGGTAAAGCGCTGAGTTTCGCTGTCATTTTTCCCGAGTCTATCTTCAGCATAGAAAAAGAGGGAAGAGGTCTCCCTCTCCCCCACTGATTTTTGTATTTTATCTCTTTTAGTCTCCGATAACATCTTTACAGCGGCTGCAGAGGCCGTTTTCTGCAACTTCCGGCCTTCTCTTCCAGCAGCGCGGGCATTTTTCGTCTTTTGACTTATCAACGCCGATAACTAGTCCTGTAGTTTCGTCCTCGTATACGATTTCAGCGCCCCTTACTTCATCAACGATCTCACAGGAGGATACTATTAGAGCCAACTCCCATGTTTCGTCACTGACCTTGCCGGCAAGCCCTTTGTAATAATCGCTTAGCTTTATCTGCACATGAGCGTCGAGCGAGTGACCTATGACGCCCTTGCCCCTTGCTGATTCCAGTCCGCGGAGAACTCCCTGTCTGGCGTTCATTATACTGTCCCAGAGCGCCTCAACTGAGGGATCAAGACCTTCTCCAAGTGGTTCCGGCCAGTCAGCCAGGAAAACACTCTTGGGCAGGGATGGATCCATTTCGAGCATCTTCTGCCATATCTCTTCCGCTGTGTATGAAAGAACGGGTGACATCATCTGCGTTATTGTCTTAAGGACCTTCCACATCACTGTCCGGATAGATCTGCGGCTGTCTGCATGTTCACCGTCTGCGTAGAGCTTGTCTTTACTCACGTCAATATAGAACGAGCTGAGTTCGTTGTCGCAGAACTGGTGGATGAGCGTCATTGGCTGATGGAACTCATAATCGTCCAGTCCGTTCGTGCATCTTGAACGAAGCTTTTCTAGCTTGATCAGTATGTACTGGTCTATCTGCGAAAGCTTTTCATTGGGCATGCTGTCCTTTTCCGGATCGAATTCTTTGAGGTTCGCCAGCAGGAAGCGGGCCGTGTTTCTTATACGGCGGTATGACTCTATAAGGTTTTCGAATATCTTCAGCGAGATACGAACATCGCCGCGATAATCTGAGGAGGCTACCCAGAAGCGGAGAATGTCCGCTCCGTTTTTATCTATTATATTTTCCGGAGTCATGGCATTACCAAGGGATTTAGACATTTTGCGTCCGTCCCCCGCCATGATGAATCCATGGGTAAGTACTATTCTGTACGGAGCAGTTCCGCGGGTCGCAACGCTGTTGAGGAGCGACGTCTGGAACCATCCGCGATGCTGGTCGCTTCCTTCGAGGTACATGTCAGCCGGCCAGCTGAGATCTTCCCAGTTGTCAAGAACTGCCGAATGGCTTGAGCCTGAATCGAACCAGACATCCATGATGTCCTCATCCTTGCGGAGGTGTTTGCTGCCGCATTTAGGGCATACAGCAAGGTCGCCGATCAACTCTTCCGGCGTCATGCTCCACCAGCAATTGCTGCCGTGCTCGCGGATCTTGTCTGCTACCCTGAGTACCCTGTCACCCGTCAGGATGACCTCTCCGCAGTCCTCACAGTAGAAGGCCGGGATCGGAACTCCCCATGTCCTTTGTCTGCTTATGCACCAGTCTGAACGGTCCCTAACCATGTTCGTGATGCGTTCTTTGCCCCAGTCGGGTATCCATCTGACTTCGTCTATGCACTTAAGGGCCTCTTCCCTGAAATCTGCAACAGCGACGAACCACTGTTCGGTTGCCCGGAATATTACAGGCTTCTTGCAGCGCCAGCAATGGGGATAGGAGTGAGAGAGCTTCTCACGTCCGAGGAGTTTTTTTGATTCCGTCAGTATTTCGAATATCTTCTTTTCGGCGTCTGTGAGCGACATTCCGGCAAAGAGCGGCGTATCGGCGTAGTAGTGTCCTGTCTCATCAACGGGGTTGTAGATCTCAATGCCATAGTGCATGCCGGTTTCGTAGTCATCGTTACCATGGCCGGGTGCTGTGTGTACACAGCCTGTTCCAGTTTCAAGCTCTACGTACTCAGCGAGGACTAGAAGGACTTCCTTATCATAGAAAGGATGTAGGGCCTTCGAATTTTCGAGGGCTGCACCCTTGCATGAGATGATCGGCTCTCCCAGTTCAAGGCCTGTTGCCTTTATGACTTTATCTTTTAGTCCCTGCGCTATCAGGTATACCTTGTCTCCTACTTCGTAGAAGCCGTAGTCAAACCTCGGATGGACAGCGACAGCCATTGAAGCAGGAAGGGTCCACGGCGTAGTCGTCCAGATGATTATGTCTACATCTTTTCCTTCAAGCTGTGGGAAAACTTTTGCAGCGTCTTTGTATGTATAGGCTACGAATATCGATGGCGATACTTCGTCTGAGTACTCTATCTCCGCTGCAGCAAGGGCTGTTTCACAGTCGATGCACCAGTGGATCGCCTTGCGGCCTTTATATACAAGTTTTTTATCTACCATCTGGGCAAATCCTTCAAGCTGTGTGGCCTCGTAAGCCGGCTCTAACGTCATATACGGATGATCCCAGTCTCCTATGACGCCAAGGCGTTTAAACTGCTCCGTCTGCACGGCAGCAAATTTCTTGGCATACTGGGCACACTTTTCACGCAGTTCAACAGGGCTGATCTTGTCACGGTCGATGCCCATTTCTTTAAGGACCTTATGCTCTATCGGAAGGCCGTGTGTGTCGTATCCGGGCACGTAGGGCGCGAAGTACCCGCGCAGCCATTTGTACTTGACTATAAAGTCCTTTAGGATCTTATTGGTAGCCGTACCGATGTGTATGCTCGCATTTGCGTATGGAGGCCCGTCATGGAGAATAAATGAGGGCTTGTCCTTGTTTTTTTTCTTAAGTTCTTCGTAAAGATCGATGTCATACCAGAATTTAAGATATTCCGGTTCCCTCTGCGAAAGGTTTGCCCGCATCGGGAAATCTGTCTGCGGGAGAAAGAGTGTGTCCTTATAATCATTTGCCATTGATGTTACCTCCTATAAGCTCGGTCCGCCATGTCGTCCGGCATAGGCAGAATATATCGCCGTATTGTACAACCTAACTATTATACATGTATTTAGAGTCTTTACAATTGGGAAGTGACGAGGGCAACGGCGTGTTGCTTGCCGCGGGAAATCGGTGGCGAGTCAGTTGGGAATCTATTGCGAGTCAATGGGTGGTGCGGCGGCATGAGCTTGCCGCGGGAAGTGGTTTAAATAAATTTAAAAAAATCACTAAATATCCGTCGTCCTCGAATGTTTCAATCGGGGATCCAGATACCGGCACTCGAGGGAGACGTAAAAGAGCTAGGTTCTGAGGTTTAAACAATTGCTCACTACTGCTTAACAATTGCACGCGACCGTATTTGTCGCAGTTTCACAGTAGTATTGAAGAGTATGACCTCAACCCTGAAGTACACTAGATTCAGAGACACTGGATCCCCGTTAAGTAGCGTCCGGGGATGACGGGAGGGGAAGCAAGAGAGGAAGACGGGTACAAAATCTTAGGTTCTACCCCATTGACTCCCCAACCGATTTGCAACAGATTCGCAACCGACTCCCGTGCGATTTTCACATTCTAAAAAAGTCCTACTATGCGTCCTTCGCTGTCAACATCGATTTTTTCTGCAGCAGGGACCTTGGGTAGGCCGGGCATGGTCATCATGGCTCCGCATATAGCTACTATGAAACCTGCTCCCGCCGAGAGACGGATCTCGCGGACTGTGACTTTAAAGTTTTTTGGCCTGCCTTTTACTGCCGCGTTGTCAGAAAGGGACATCTGAGTTTTCGCCATGCAGACAGGGAGGTTACCGTATCCAAGATCTTCGAGCTCCTGGAGCATCTTGGAAGCCTTGTCTTCGTATACCACATCATCAGCTCCGTAAACCTTTGTCGCTACAGTGTGGATCTTGTCCCTGAGCGGCATTTTAAGTTCGTAGAGCGGACGGTAATTGTTCTTTTCGTTTTGTATCATGTCCAGTACCTGATCGGCAAGGTCGAGCGCGCCTTCTCCGCCTTTTGCCCAGACTTCGGCCAGCGATATCCTTGCACCAAGGTTATACGCGGCATCCTGCACTAGCTTGAGTTCAGCATCTGTGTCATCAACGAAACGGTTAAGTGCTACAACTACAGGAACACCAAACTGTTTCATGTTTTCGATGTGAGCTTCAAGGTTGGGGATACCTTTTTTCAGCGCCTCGATATTCTCTGCTTTCAGCTGATCCTTCGCTGCTCCGCCATGAAGCTTAAGAGCACGGACAGTAGTAACTATGACAACTGCGTCGGGATGGAAACCGGCGTAGCGTGAGACTATGTCCATGAACTTCTCAGCTCCGAGGTCGGAAGCAAATCCCGCTTCCGTCACCACGTAATCTGAGAGCTTGAGGGCCATCCTCGTCGCTGTTACAGTGTTCGTTCCGTGTGCTATGTTAGCGAAGGGTCCGCCGTGAACGAAAGCAGGAACTCCCTCGATAGTCTGTACCAGGTTGGGGTTGATCGCATCACGAAGAAGGGCTGTCATTGCTCCTTCAGCCTTGATATCATGAGCTGTTATCGGCTTGCCGTCATATGTATACGCTACAACGATTTTGCCAAGACGTGCCTTAAGATTTTCGAGGCTGTCTGCAAGACAGAAGATCGCCATTACTTCTGATGCAACTGTAATGTCAAAACCTGTTTCACGGGGAACGCCATGCGCTGTGCCGCCAAGTCCTATTACTATGTTACGAAGAGAACGGTCGTTCATGTCCATTACCCTCCGCCATACTATCCTGCGCGGGTCGATATTGAGCGTGTTGCCCTGCTGGATGTGGTTGTCTATCATCGCAGAGAGGAGGTTATGTGCTGTTCCTATTGCATGGATGTCACCGGTAAAGTGTAAGTTGATGGACTCCATTGGAAGTACCTGTGAGTAACCGCCGCCGGCTGCTCCACCCTTTATTCCAAAACATGGGCCAAGTGAGGGTTCCCTGAGGCAGGTCATAGCTTTTTTACCACGTTTTACAAGCCCCTGAGTGAGGCCGATAGTTACAGTGGTTTTGCCCTCTCCGGCAGATGTAGGAGTCGTAGCTGTGACAAGGATCAGCTTGCCACCGGGCTTTTCTTCAAGTGTTTTAGCGAAATCAAGTGAGATCTTCGCCTTGTCCCTTCCGTAAGGGATAACATATTCTTCCGGGATACCCGCTTTTTCTGCGATTTCCTGGATCGGTCTGAGCTTTGCCTTCTGTGCTATTTCAATATCTGAGAACATAATATCCTCCTCCTGATATATAATTACTACTGGTGTTGAAGTTTATATATATACCATAAGTAGCTGAGATTGTTAATGTTTTATGCTGATTTTTATTTTTAAGTTGAATGGTGATAAATTATGAAGCAATGGAAGAACGCAAACCTTATCGACAAGACTATGTTTTCGCTGAACGGCATCTATTCTGCCTTTGTCGCCGAAAACGCCGTGAGGCGTGAGTTCGGCGCGCTGGCTTTTCTTTTGGTGCTGGCGATATGGATGGGCAAGGACATCAAAACTATATTAGCTGTTTTCCTGGCGGGACTCTTTCCAATAGTCATCGAACTGATAAATACCGCTGCTGAAACGATCATCGACAAGTTGCTGGGGCCTATTTACAGGGAAGATGTCAAGCTAGCTAAGGATATGCTGTCGGGTGCGGTTATGTTGGGGCTGCTCGTCGGCTACGGAGTAGCTTTTTTGATAATATTTGGCAATTAGGGCATCTCGAAACGCTAACTTAGCAACATTCATGTTCCTTCGCTTCAACGTATGTGAGTGCTGCCGGATAAGACATCCGGCGGGAAGTGTGGCATGAAGATGCCACGTGAAGTGGCGATTTTATCGCCGGGAAGCGGTTGGAGGGGCAGCGGCGTGTGGCTTGCCGCGGGAAATTGTGGCGCCTACGCCACGGAGAATTTGCAGCATGAAACGTGCCACGGAGAATTTGCTTGACTGTGTCAAGCGGAGAATTGGTTCGTTTAAGGTTTGCTCCTTCAGTACAATTGTGAAACTACTATAAATACGGTCGCGTAAGCAATTCTTTAGAAACTTTGCTGAGCAATGGCTGAGCAATTGTTAGAGCCTTTAAGAATCTTGCCCCTATCCGTCTCCCCCGAATGCCTGTATCGGGGGTCCAGCGGCTTTGAACTTGGGCTGCGACAGCGTTTCAAGGTCAAAACAAAAGCCACTGGACTCCCCCCTCTCGAAACGCACTCGAAATAGTGCGGACACTGTTGTTTATCTTAAGAGTTTCTCTAACGAGAAACGGTGTCCTTCTGATCTCGAAACGCACTCGAAATGCTTCGAGTACTAATGTTAGTTTAAAATGTTTCCCCTAAAGGGGATCAGTACTCTCGCGATTAGCAGCGTCCGAGGGAGACGAGGAGGGCCATGGCAAAGCTAAACTTCCCGCATCTCAAGGATTTAAGGTCCACGCCCCTCATCGTCTTCCCCGAGTGCTTGTATCGGGGATCCAGTGTCTTTTGTTTTGACTTGCCTACTATAAAACTTTTAATTCAAAGCCGCTGGCCTCCCGTTAAACTCCGTCCGGGAGAGACGGCAAGTGCGTGCTGCAAGTTCCAGGATTTTGTCCGCACCCCCTCCCGCTCAGTTGCATACGGGAATGACGGTGATTTTGGTTCTAGATGTAAAAGATTTAATTTCTAATTCTCCGGTTGTTTCTCTCAATATTTCTCCGCAATTGGGGCAGATCGGAGATGATGGTGACGC
>JAAZCN010000416.1 GCA_012513245.1 Synergistaceae bacterium
CCGATTTCTGCGGTAGAACTGTGTAAGCAGGCACAAGAGAAGGGATTGTTGGAGTATGACCGGATTGTCGTGATGGGCGGCGCGAATTACCGACAAATGATGGCCATTGTGTTTAAAGGCAAACAGTTAGATTTTCCACTGAAAGGAATGAAGGCTATGGGGCCGATGATCGGGTGGATGAACCAGGCGATTCTAAAAGGTTGATCTGGTTGCAAGCTGAATTTTAAGAAAAAGCCATGGGGTCAGACCTACACATTTGACAAAATGTGGATAATTGACAGAAGGTTGCTAACCTTGAAAAAATATGATTTGAATATTCTGAGGAAAACTATGCTCTCCTGACGACGGCGTACGGGAATGACATCGAGGGTGATTCTTAGGTCCCTACGATTGTTTGAGCACTGTTTGACTACGTTTGACCACCTTTACAACTGCTTCCCAACCGCTTCCCGGCGATGAAATCGCCACTTCGCGCGGCATCTTCACGCCGCACTTCGCCGTGAACACCTTTGGGGTCAGACCTACACATTTGACAAAATGTGGATAATTGACAGGGTTGCTAACCTTGGGAAAATGATAGAGAGGTAAGGGGCGCCATGTAATGGGCAAACGGAGTAGCGAACTCTAAGATGTTTTTTTAACTTGCTACAGGGATTCCATATTGTGAACAAAGTCCAAAGTTGGCGGTATACTTTAAAAGGATGTTTGTCACAGGATCATAAATCGCTTGAATACATCCTCGCTGATGAGATTAATTGACCTGCTTGGCAGACGAAACTGAAGCGAGAAAATATATAGGAGGCTCTAATATGGCTGACAAGACCTTCAAGGGCAAGATAAGTGCGCAAGGCAGGGAAATTACTGTACTGTCAGTTGGCACGGCAGATGATTTTATAAGCCTTACTGATATTGCGAAATACAAAAACCAGGAAGAACCTAACGTAGTAGTTGCAAATTGGCTTCGTAACCGCAACACAATTGAATATTTAGGGATTTGGGAACAACTCTACAATCCAAATTTTAAACCCCTCGAATTCGAGGGGTTTATCAGAGCATCGGGAGCGAATGCATTCACCCTGTCGCCTATGAAATGGGTTAACTCGACAAACGCTGTAGGCCTGTTTGTAAAAGCCGGGCGTGGTGGCGGGACTTATGCCCACAAGGATATTGCGTTTAAATTTGCGTCTTGGATATCAGCCGAATTTGAACTGTTCATAATAAAAGATTATCAACGCCTTAAGACAGACGAAAACAGCCGTATCTCCCTTGAATGGAATGTCAAGCGGATTCTGGCAAAGGTCAACTACAAGATCCACACTAATGCTGTCCGCGACAACCTTGTGCCACCGAAACTGACGCTTCGCCAGAGTTCTTTTATCTATGCCGACGAAGCTGATCTCTTAAATACAGCTCTTTTCGGAATGACCGCTGCCGAGTGGCGCAAGGATAACCCAGACAAGAACGGGAATATGCGCGATTACGCTACAATTGAGCAACTGTTAGTACTTGCCAACCTCGAAAATGTGAACGCGTTATACATCGGGAAGGGAATGCCGCAGGAAGAACGCATTGCGGAACTAAACTGTCTTGCTATACAACAGCTTACACAATTGCTCGAAAACAACGTGGTAAATGCGCTTAAAAGCTTAGAGGCGCCTAAAGAGAAAGGGTAACGATATATTACAAGGGGTCAGACCAACACAATTGACATTTGTTACAAGTTAAAAATCCCCAGAATTGTAAACGGCTGCTTTGTTTTTGATCCTTGGAATTGCTTTCGAAAGACAGAAAAATGCTTTTGCCGGGAAAGAAAAAACAGGGGCCGATGGAAGAGATCGGTCCCTGTTATCAGAAAGGGGATCATTTGCGTTTTATCGCAAAGTCCCAATGGTAGTAAAAGCGGCCGGGGAGGGCACCGGCGGCGAGCGGTCGGCAAGCGTTGGCAAGCAGTTGGCAAGCAGTGGTTAAAGGCGGGCGGAAATTGCATCTGACGGGGTTTTTGTTTATGGAAAGTTCTGACGAAAGCTTGCTAAATACTATGATCAGTGTTTTTGCAAAAAAATCGGGACCAATTAAA
>JAAZCN010000051.1 GCA_012513245.1 Synergistaceae bacterium
TCGGGCAGCTTATCAGGGAGAGCAGGTCCGTTTCGGGATCCTTTGAAATAAGAGAAGAACTGTTTATTGTGCCTCTTTCCTTCATGTCTGCCGGTTCTGCTGAAGGCCAGACCACTTCGGGAGCATCGCCCAGAATAGATGTAGGAAGGTCAGCGATCAGATCTCCTTTTTCATATACCCTGTATCTTCCTGTGTCCGTCATAGTTCCGACTATTGCACAGTCAAGTCCGTAATGTGCTGCCATCGCGAAGACCGGATCTAGCTTGTCCTGTTCTACTATTAGAAGCATGCGTTCCTGTGATTCGGAGAGGAATATCTCCCATGGAGCCATACCCTTTTCCCTCAGGGGGATCTTTTCAACGGCTATGTCTATCCCGCATCCGCTCTTGTGGGCTATCTCACTTGAAGAAGAGAGTATGCCGGCAGCTCCCATGTCCTGCATGGAAGCGATGAGGTCTTTGTCAAGAAGGTCCATGCAGCACTCAATAAGCAGCTTTTCTTCAAAGGGGTCGCCTATCTGTATTTGAGGCTTGCTTGCTTTTGAGTCCTCATCAAGCTCACGGGAGGCGAAAGAAGCCCCTGCTATTCCATCACGCCCTGTCTTGGAGCCAAGGAGGACGGCAAAGTCTTCATTTTTTGCTGTCTGCGAGCTTGCCATCTTATCAAGACGCACGAAGCCCGAGCTAAAAGCGTTTACAAGCGGGTTGTCATTGTAGCAGGGTGAATAGAAGGTCTTTCCTCCTACGATGGGCACACCGACTGCATTGCCGTAAGCTCCTATACCTTCAACTATTCCTTTGGAGAGATTCTCTGTTTTTTTAAGTGAAGGATCGCCGAAGAATAGTCCGTCCATCGAGACCGAAGGTCGGGCTCCCATGGCTATTATGTCCCTGATTATGCCGCCAACGCCGGTTGCGGCTCCCTGAAAAGGAGCAACTGCGGAGGGGGGGTTGTGGCTTTCGACTTTGAATGCAAAGCCCCAGCCCTCTCCCATGTCGACTACACCGGCGTTCTCCCCCTGTCCCTGGAGAACGTATTTTCCCTTCGAAGGGTATGTCATTAGGAGCCTCTTAGTCGATTTGTAACTGCAGTGTTCTGACCACATTACGCCGATCAGCTGTGTCTCAAGGGGGTTGGGTTCTCTTTCAAGAAGCTCGTTTATACGTTTGTATTCTGAGTCTGAAAGGCCCGCGCTTTTGTGATCCATCAGCATTCACCTCTTTCTGCAAAAGCTTTCGCTATTGAATTCCAGAACCTGATGCCGTCTGTTCCGCCGTTAAGATGGGGGATCGTGGCACGTTCCGGGTGAGGCATCAGTCCGAGTATATTGCCTTTTTCACTGCATATGCCGGCTATGCCGTTCAAAGCACCGTTAGGCGCATATTCGGCACCTGCCCTTTTAGTGTCGGGGTCTGCATACCTAAAGACTACACGTCCAGCGTCTTCAAGTTTTTTGAGGTCGTCCTGCGGAAGGAAAAAGAGACCCTCGTGGTGGGCGATCGGAAACTGGAGCACCTCACTCTTTTTAAGGCCTGAGGTAAATTTATTGTCTGTCTGTTCGACCCGAACAAAACATCTGCTGCAGATAAAGGTAAGGGAAGTGTTCGGAAGAAGCGCGCCGGGCAGCATTTTTGTCTCTGTAAGTATCTGAAATCCGTTGCATATGCCGAGCACAAGTCCGCCTCTGGCCGCATGTTCTTTCACTGCTTTGATGATGGGGGATCTTGCTGCCATTGCCCCGGAGCGGAGATAGTCCCCATATGAGTAACCTCCCGGCAGTACCACAAGGTCCGGCTGTTGACAGAAATTTTCTTCTTCGTGCCATACCATGTCCACAGCTGTTTTCATTGATTCGCTTACTGCCCGTTGGACATCTCTGTCACAATTACTTCCGGGGAAGGCAATTACAGCAGTTTTCATCGCCCTGTTTCCTTGACTGAAACATTAAAGGTCTCTATAAGGTCGTTGCAGAGAAGATCGGAACACATCGATCCCAGGATTTTTATTGCTTCTTCCTCTGTTTCCGCCTGCAGTTTCATATTTACTATCTTACCGACCCTTACCTCGTCAACTCCCTTGTATCCGAGATGAGTCAGAGTCTTTTCCACTGCCTTTCCCTGTGTGTCCAGTACCCCTTCACGTGGTGTTATAAGCACTTCAGCCTGAAAGATCATACAGTCGGCCCCCTTAAGTTGTTTGTTAGTTTAGAATAAATTGTCCACTAGATAGTTCATAATATAGTCCTCAATAAAATAAATGTCAACGTTTTGTCTCATGCTAATGCAACACGAAAAAACAGGGCATTCCAACACTGAACCGAAATTGCTAATTTTAAGATTAAATGTTGGATATCCCTTGTGGTGGAAGGGGTCAGGGTGGGTTACAACAAATGTGAAAAATAACAAGAAATTGACAGTATGTTACTTAATTAACTATAATGACTCTGTAACTGATATACCAGAAAATTCTGGTTGTCGTATCTTAAATCATTCTTACAGGAGGTCGATTTTTAATGCAACTCAGAAAGCGTTCCACGATCGCGGTACTTATGGTTCTTGCTCTCTCTTTGATGGTCTGTTCCTCAGCTTTTGCAGCCGATAAGGTCATCAAGATAGGCGCGCTCTTCCCCCTCACCGGACCGGCTGCTGTTTCGGGCCAGAATTGTGTAAATGCAGTTCTTTCTGCAGCAGATGTGATCAACAAGGCAAATCCGGATATAGATATGCCTCTTGCAGCGAAGGCAGGTCTTCTCAATGGATATAAAATTGAAATAATCAAGGCCGACCACCAGGGAAAACCTGATGTAGCCAAGTCTGAAGCGGAGCGTCTCTATAATCAGGAGAAAGTCTTTGCGATCGTAGGATCCTACAACAGCTCTGCAACCAAACCAGCCAGCGCAGTTGCCGAGCGTGCAAAGAAGATATTCATGTGTGGATGCTCAAGTTCAGCGCAGTTGACAGAGCGCAATTACAAGTATTTCTTCCGCCATGCGGCTACAGACGCAATCGAATCAAAGGAATTCGTTGATTACATCGGACACCTTAACAAAACACAGAAAGCCGGTATAAAGACAATTGGTCTGATCTACGAAAACACCGAGTTTGGAAAGCATGCTGCAGAAGAGGGACACAAGGCTGCAAAGGTAGCAGGGCTTAAGGTCGTAGCCGATGTACCCTTTAACAACGGAGCCACAAACCTCAACAGTGAAGTCCTGACACTCAAAGCGGCAAATCCCGATGCAGTATTCGGCGCTGCCCTCGGTGGGGACTACTCACTATGGGTGCGTACAATGAAACAGGTAAACTGGCTTCCGAAGATAGCCCTCAACTACTGCACAGGATACCAGAACCCTGCCGTCCAGAAGGAACTTGCCGGAGACGGTGACCACTTCATGGGTGGAATGGGATATTCACCGGAACTTGCAAAAGAATTTATGCCCGAAGCGATAAAGGTCCAGGCAAAATACTACTTCCCAAGAAGCAATCAGGATTTAGACAGCGACTCTATTCAGGAAGCTATTATGCTCATGGTACTCGCACAGGCTATAGAGAAGGCCGGATCAGTTGATACTGAAAAGGTAGTTAAGGCTCTCAGAACAGAAGAATTCCCCTCAGGAATGGCTCTCAGTGGAAAAGTAAAGTTCGAGCCGGGTGGACAGAACATTTACGCGCTTAGCGTAATCACGCAGATAAAGAATCTTGAATACAATACAGTCTTCCCGCTTAAGTACAAGGAGGGAGATCCTGTATTCCCCATGGTCCCGTGGGACAAACGCTAATTAATTTAAAATTTTAAGCGTTATGAGGCGGGGCGGTTTATTCTGCCCCGCCTCTTTTAGGGAGGTTTTTTATAGTGGATAACTTTGTTCAGGTGTTAATAGACGGGATCCTCAGCGGGCTTTTGTATGCCCTTGTTGCGGCGGGGCTCAGCTTGATGTGGGGAGTAATGGATGTTATCAACTTCGCACATGGGGAATTTCTGATGGTTGCAATGTATCTATGTTACTGGATAGGTGAAATACTTGGAATAGACCCGCTGTTTTCATGGATAGCGGGTGGAATATTCCTCTTCTTTATTGGAGCTTTGACATATAAGCTGATAATAAAGAACAGTCTTGGAAAAGCTGCTATGGCGCCTTTGCTTGCAACCTTCGGTCTTTCAATGTTTCTTAAAAATTTTTGCATGAATCGTTTTACTCCAAATTTTCGTCTGCTCACGGGCACAATAATGGAAGGCAAAACGTTCCGGTTTGCCGGAGCAATTGTTTCAGTACCTCAGCTTGTTACAGCTATCTTCTCGCTTGTAGTGCTCCTTGGCGTTTACTGGATAATAAAGAAGACGAGAGTTGGTTGGGCTATCCAGGCGACATCAATGGACAAAGAAGCTGCTGAACTAATGGGTATCGACACTGAAAATATTTATCTGCTCGTCTTTGGGATAGGCGGCGCCTGTGTTGGCGTGGCGGGCGGACTTATGACCACATATCTCGCAGTGCACCCCGAAGTAGGATCGCTTTTCAGCCTCATCGCATTCGTAGTAGTCGCTCTTGGAGGATTCGGGAGTATTCCGGGGGCACTTTTAGCAGCCCTGTTAATAGGTCTTGTAGAGTCATTTGCAGGTTTCTACGTAGCAGCGGTGGTAAAGTATGTGGCGGTTTTTGCGATATATCTTGTCGTAATAATGATCAGACCTAAGGGTCTATTCGGATGGTGACAGCGATGTTTAAAAATAAAACAGACAAATTATGGTATGGGTTTCTCGCTGCAGCCGTTATTCTGCCCTTTATTCCCGGTGTAATAGGAGGATCTTTTTTTGGACACGTTGCTACGATGATACTACTTTATGCGGCAATGGCTCAGTCGTGGAATATAATAAGCGGATACTGCGGGCAGACCTCTTTTGGCCACTCGGTCTTCTTTGGAATAGGTGCCTATGGAACGGCCCTTGCAGTAGTTACTTACAACAGCCTTCCCTGGTATGGGATGCCGCTTGGGATGCTTGCAGCAGCTCTTGTCTCGGTGATCATCAGCTATCCATGTTTCAAGCTTAAGGGACATTATTTTGCGATAGCAACTTTTGCGATCGTAGAGATATTCAGCCGTCTATTTATGATCTGGGACGCTGTCGGTGGAGCTGTCGGACTTGACTACCCCATATTGCCGGATGGCTGGAAAAATTTTTCCTGGTCGTTCACAAAAAACGGATACTATCTTGGGGCGCTTGGAATATTTATCCTTGTTTTCGGTATAGTCAGATGGATAGAGAGAAATCGTCCGGGTTACTATCTCAGAGCGGTGCGTGAAGGGCAGGAGACCGCAGAGTCACTTGGTGTCAACAGTACTGTCGTAAAACTCTCAGCGATGGCACTTTCGGCTTCACTGGCGGCACTTTGCGGATCTTTCTTTGCACAGTACAATTATCGTGTTGACCCGCCCATGGTGATGTCTCTTGACATGTCCATGAAATTCGTCCTGATTACGATACTCGGAGGGCTTGGAACCTTCTGGGGACCGTTGCTTGGAGCTGTCGTGCTTATCCCGCTTCAGGAATATACCCGTGCATATCTTTCTCATCTCGGAGCGGGCGTTGACCTGATGATCTTCGGCCTGATCATCATAATAGTGATGGTCAAGCAGCCTCTCGGGATAATGGGAGTGATCAGGTATATGACAAAAAGAAAAATCGCAAAGAGAGAAGGTGACGCGTGATGGCACTGCTTGAAGTCAAAAATTTAACGATGAAGTTTGGATCTCTGCTTGCCAACAGCGATGTCTCCTTTGATGTAGAAGTTGGGACCATAGTAGGCCTTATAGGTCCGAACGGAGCCGGTAAAACGACTCTTTTCAACTGTATTGCAGGTCTTTACAAACCGGCAGAAGGAAAAGTTATATTTGACGGGCGTGACGTTACCGGATTCCCCTCATGGAAGATGGCCCGTCTCGGTCTGGCAAGGACTTTCCAGGTTGTCAGGCCACTAAAAGAGATGACGGTCTATGAAAATATACTTGTGGGAGCCTACATGCGCTACCGCGACACTGTAAAGGCCAACGAAGTAGCTGCACATTGCATGGAACTCTGTTTTCTTGAAGATCTCAGAGACAAGCTTGCAGGCGGGCTTACGATAGGCAACAAAAAGAGACTGGAATTGGCCAGATCACTTGCGACAGGCCCCAAACTACTTCTACTGGATGAATCTGTAGCGGGACTGACGTCTACCGAGTTAAGAGAAATGGTTGAAGTTATCGTAAGGCTGAAGCAGGAGGGTATAACGATCCTGATGGTCGAGCACATCATGGAGGCAATTATGCCAATTGCGGACAAAATAGTCGTTCTTGCGAGTGGCCAAAAAATTGCTGAAGGTAGCCCTAAGGTTGTTATAAATGATCCTACAGTTATAACGGCCTACTTTGGTGAAAAATTTGCAAAGAGACTAAGGGACTCTAAGGAGGGACAGTGATGTCAGCGATGCTAGAGGTAAAAAACATACACTGCGCTTACGATGGAGTACCCGTTATTCACGGAATCTCATTAGAAGTCAACGAGGGTGAGTTGGTCGCCATAATCGGAGCCAATGGAGCCGGTAAAAGTACTTTGATGAGGACGATATCCGGATTGATGCATCCTGTCAGCGGAACAATAAATTTTATGGGAGAGGATATTTCTAAGACTCCGGCCTCGGCTGCCATAAAAAAGGGACTCAGCTATGTTCCTGAGGGACGTCGCCTTTTTTCAAAACTGACAGTTCGTGAAAACCTTGAACTTGGAGCGTTTGCTACAAAAGAGAGGAAGGTCATAGACGAACGTCTGGAGGAGATGTACGATCTTTTCCCTATCCTCAAAGACCGCAGGGATCAGACAGCAGAGACGATGAGCGGTGGCGAGCAGCAGATGTGCGCCATAGCGAGAGGACTCATGTCAAGGCCTAAACTGATCCTCCTTGATGAACTATCTCTTGGACTGCAGCCAAGCCTTGTCGAAAAAGTTTTTGAGACCGTCATTGAAATAAATAAGAGGGGATTAACTATACTCCTCGTCGAGCAGATGGTGCAGGAGGCCCTTGAAATTGCGAAGAGGGGCTATGTAGTGCAGACTGGTTCGATAGTCTACTCAGGCACATCCCAGGAACTTCTCTGCTCTGAAGAAGTCCGCAAGGCATACATGGGCATGTAACCTGCACCGATCTTTTCTAAAAAATAATATTGCTTGAAATAAAAAAGGCCGATGCTGTGTTTAAATAGCATCGGCCTATGTCTGTCCGGTCGTAAGTAGAGTTTTTTATCAGAGCCAGGGTTCTTTCAGAAGCTCCTTTGCGGGTTGTGTAAGAGGTATCAGGTCTGACCTGTCGATGTACCCGAGGGAAAACTTTCTGTTCAAAGCCATCAGAAGGCGAAGGCCGAACCCTACACGGTTTAGGTATGAGAAGAGACCAACAGAGCCCAATGAAAAATTTTTTGTATCCTTGCCATATATCATAGATAGTTCCTGCATGTCGTTAAATATCTCTTCGGGTAAAGATCCGAATTTTCTTACAGACGTGGGTACTTCCTGTTTTTTTATCCCTTCCCCGACCATTTTGCCGAACATGGCGGCCGCCATTGGAGCCCTGCAGACGCCTACAAAAGAAACGTAAGGAGCCCCAAAGGCAAGGCCCTTGAAAATACTGTCTTCGAGCGAGAAACCTCCTGTAATGGCTATGCCGGGGAGTGGTTTCCCCTCTTTTTTCATTTTGTCGAGAATGTCCCAGACAATGCTCTCAAGGAACATTGTGGGCAAGCCCCATTCATTCATCATTTTGCAGGGACTATCTCCCGTTCCGCCTCCTGCGCCATCAAAAGTGACCAGATCTACGGATGCCTCGGAGGCGATCTTAAGGACCAGTTCCAGATCTTTTTTATCATATCCGCCGACCTTCAGCATGATCCTTTTTGCCCCGAGTGATCTCAATGTTTTGATATAGCTGATAAGGCTTTTTTCAGTGTACATAGGCAGGCGACCCATCGCTCTGAATACGGGTCTGTATCCGGAAAGGATAAACTTTTGGATCTCCTCTGATTCCGGATCTGGGTAAACGAGTCGCCCTTTTACTTTGAGAGCTTTTGCCTCTTCATAGGATATTTTTTTTGAAATTGCCTGAATGCCCTTTGCAGCCTGTCCCAATTTAATTTCTACGCTTTTTACGCCTAATTTTTCTATGGCATATTCAAGGACCCCGAAGGAAACATCGTCGTAATTTGCCTGGAGCACAATGTCTCCGTATCCTCTTTGATAGTTTCGGTACGAAGAGAGCATCTCTTTTATCAGGGGCGAAGATGAAACCTTGCCCTTTGAAAACTCTGCCTGACTGTCCTTGTTGACGACGGCCTCACCAATTACAGCGCTTACTCCTCCCATCGCGGCACCTGCGTAATAATCCTTCCAATTAAGCTTGGCAACCGCCGGCAGTATAAGCGGCAGTTTATGGAGGATCGGGTGCATAATACCGAGGCTGCTGGTAAGGTCAACCTTGAGAGGGTGAGCTATATCTGCATCTTCAGGAAGGCCCTGAGCTCCGAATACCCTTCCGTTTATGTTAAAAGCTGAAAAATCAAGGGGGTATTCTTTTTCTGATGCGAACTGGCTTCCATTTGGGTTAGAGGGATATGCTGCTTCTTCTCCTCTGATAGCGGATAATCCTATCTCGCAAAGGGCGGGGCATTCCTGAACGCAGTCGGAACACATTCCGGAACAGGATGAGTGGTCCGGTGTACGGAGTCGGGTCCCATTGAACCCTGAACTCATTTTGGGGCTGTATGACATTTCCATCATCTGCCTTTCTTCTCTTTATTATCGTACGACGCAGGATTTATTGTCAAACATGGTTGGCTTCATAAAAGAAATTGTTCACAGGTTGGTTTTATGAACAACAAAAACGAAACAAAAGCAAAATTAGTTATTTTATCCTTGTGAGCTCAAATCGTTCGTGATAGGATTCACTTGAACACGGTCCGGGTAGGAAATTATCTTCAAATATGGATGCAAATTTATAATGTTCTCATACAGTAAGTTTGAAAGGAACGTTGATCATATGGACAACATGGCCAGGATAGATATTCTTGCAGCAAAGACTACTTTGTCAAAAGAAGAACTTGTCGCACTTCTTTCTACGTTCAGTGACCAAGATAGGAAGTACGCAGCCGGCAAGGCGCAGGAGCTTTCGCTGTCGATCTTTGGCAGAAAGATATATTCGAGGGGGCTCTTGGAAATATCAAGCTTCTGCAGTAATGACTGTTATTACTGCGGCATAAGAAAAAGCAACGTCAAGGCCGTCAGGTACAGGCTTTCTGAGGATGAGATCTATAGTTGCTGCGAATGGGCCTATGGATCGGGCTTCAGGACCTTTGTACTTCAGGGTGGTGAGGACAGGTACTTCACAGATGACCTTCTCGTAAAAATGATCAGCAATATTAAAGACAGATACAGTGAATGCGCCGTAACGCTGTCGCTTGGTGAAAAAGAAAGAAGTTCATACCAAAGGTTCTTTAACGCAGGTGCTGACAGATATCTGCTCAGGCATGAAACAGCCTGTGATCCACACTATTCGCTGCTCCATCCTTCAGCTCAGACATTGAGTGAGAGAAAGAGATGTCTTTACGACCTGAAAGAGATCGGTTTTCAGACAGGATGCGGTCTTATGGTAGGATCTCCCTTTCAGACAAAAGAGAACCTGGCTGATGACCTTATTTTCATGAAAGAGTTTGGTCCCCATATGGTCGGTCTGGGACCTTTCATACCGCACAAAGAGACTCCATTCAGGGATAACCCTGCAGGCAGTGCAGAAGATTCTCTTTTCATGCTCAGTCTGGTAAGGTTGATGCTCCCAAGGGTCTTATTACCTGCTACCACTGCTTTGGGGACTGTAATATCTGACGGCAGGGAGCAGGGGATACTTGCCGGAGCCAATGTGGTAATGCCAAACATTTCGCCTTTGGATGAGCGCAAGAATTACCTGCTTTATGACAATAAAATAGGTACGTCTGATGATGCTCTGGAGAGCCTGGTCTATGTAAGGCAAAAGATCGAAGGGATAGGGTATGAATTGGCAGTCGAACGGGGCGATTACAGCTGATTTTTTTCTCTTCTTTGACTGGTCAGGCCGGGTATATTAGAATAGGAAAGCTGCGATAAAGGGGAGGATCATTATGAAACTGTGCGATGTCGTAAGTCTTATAGAAAAAAGAGTACCCCTTGCATGGTCTGAGGAATGGGACAACTCCGGACTGCTTGTGGGAGATCCTGATTCTGAAATACAGAAGATAGGCATTGCTCTCGACGCGACTGAAGATACAGTTTTAACTTCCACTAATTTAGGCTGTCAACTTCTTGTCTCACATCATCCCATCATTTTCAGACCTTTGAAGAATATCATACCGGACAGACCCGCCGGCAAAGCAATGGTCATGGCTATAAAAAAGGGTCTTTCATTATATGCGGCGCACACAAACTGGGATTCATCTCCCGAGGGCGTCAATTTTACTCTTGCGGAACTGCTTGGTCTTGATGACATCGAGCCTCTTATTCCGCCGGCTGACAGGTCCTCTTCATGGGGGATGGGAGCGGTCGGAGAATTTATGATGCCTATGCCATTCGAGACTGTAATGAAATTGATAAAAGAACGATGGTCTCTTTCATCGTGCACAGGATATGGCAGCAAGGCTGCGATGGTAAAAAGGATCGCGATAGGGGGCGGCTCCTGTGGCGATATGTGGGAGCAGGCCGGGGAGAAGAGCGCTTCCCTTTTTGTTACTGCCGACATGTCATATCACAACAGGCAGGATGCTCTGAACAGCGGACTTAAACTGATCGATGTCGACCATGGAGAGATGGAAAGGGCCAGCCTGCCGAAGCTTAAATCTTTAATAGAAAAAGAGACGGGGCTAATTGTAGAGATGATCCCTGAAACAGAGAGAAAAAAATTTATACTGTAAACTTATCAGCATATTTTGCCATCCCCGCATGGGGCCGGTGTGACTTTAGAAAGGACAGTGGAACGAATGGACGAAAAAAAGAGGATATTCAGCGGAATGAGGCCGACAGGCAAACTACATTACGGCCATATGGCAGGTGCACTGATCAACTGGGTCAAGCTCCAGAACGATTATAATTGTTTCTGGGGTATCGTAGACTGGCATGCTATGATGTCGGATTACGCAGACTGCAGCAAAATAAAGGGAAACTGCAGGGAAATCCTGCTTGACTGGCTTGCAGTAGGTTTGGATCCTGAGAAATCCTCGATATTCATCCAGTCGCATGTCAAACAGCATGCCGAGATACACCTTGCCCTTTCGATGATAACCCCTCTTGGATGGCTTGAGCGCTGTCCGACATACAAAGAGCAGATACTTAACCTCCAGAACAAGGACCTTTCCACCTACGCCTTCCTGGGCTACCCTGTGCTTATGTCAGGTGATATCCTGCTCTATAAATCATGGGCGGTTCCGGTGGGAGAAGACCAGGGACCTCATCTTGAACTTTCGAGGGAAGTAGCGCGCAGATTTAACCATTTCTATGGGGATATATTCCCTGAACCGGAAACACTTCTCACTCCCACTGCCAAGATGCCTGGGACAGACGGACGCAAAATGAGCAAATCCTACGGCAACGCTCTTGATATCGCAGATGATATGAAGACCATATGGGAGAAGCTGAGGACGATGACAACAGATCCCGCAAGAGAGAGAAGGACTGACCCCGGAACACCCGAGAAGTGTCCTGTGTGGGATATACATAAATTCTTCAACAGGGATGCGCAGGAGATGTCCGAGATACACGAGGGATGTATGACTGCGGGTATCGGCTGTGTGGACTGCAAGAAAAAACTTATAGTGCACGTCAAAGAAATGATGGGCCCCATACAGGAACGACGGGCCTATTACGAGGACCGCGAGGATGACCTGATCCAGATCCTCGAGTCAGGTGCAGCTCGCGCGCGCTCAGTGGCAGAAAAGACAATGGAAGACGTTTATAAGGCAATGGGACTTCTTCATTGAGGATAAATTGACAGAACAGTACGCAGCAGCACCTAAAAACGAAAAAGAGGACCGGAGGGGGTTCGAGGTTCAGCTCGGAGCTTTTTCCGGTCCGCTTGACCTTTTGTGCCATCTGGTAGAAAGCAGAGAGATGGATCCGGCGCAGCTAAATCTGACAGAGCTGGTATCTCAGTATGTCAGGTTTCTAGTAAACAGTAAACGCACTACACTGAACGATATGGCCGAATTCTTTTCTTTTGCCAGCAGACTCCTTTTGAGAAAGGTCCATTCACTTTTCCCCGCCCACCGTGACGCCGGTGAAGACGAAGATATTACGGATGAAGATCTGTACACCGACGAGGAAGAGCTCAGGCGAATGATCGAGGTCTTCAGGCCGTACAGGAACGGAGCGGCCTATCTAGCTGCAATTCAAAGGGAGAGAGAACATTCTTTTATCAGGATAGCTGATGAGGAAAGCACTCCCTTCTACGATCTGGGGGATCTTTACGGGCTTGCCTCCCTCTGGTGGCAGATGCTGGACGGGTACAATGAAAAAAGAAATTTAGGCGGCTGTTTTGAAGAATCGATCTGGGACGATATCCCCGATGCCATCCCTGAGGAACGACAGGTGGAGCAGAGGATGGAAGAGCTCCTGCGCAGCATAAGGAAAAAGGAACTCTCGCTCAGAGACCTTCTCGAGGAGAGGAATAAAAAAATACTGATAGTTACGCTGCTTGCCCTGTTGGAAATGTCACGCATTGGAATGGTAAGGATCACTCAGTCTGAAACGTTGGGAGATGTTCTCGTTGCAGCAGTTTGATGAAAATGAAAAGAGCGGGATGGGCCTTATGGAAAGGCAGGTCGAAGCAATGCTTTTCGTATCACCGCAGCCTGTCTCAAGCCAGGAGATAGCATCGTATCTTGGCTTATCAAAGGCCAGGGTGGAGGACGCGGTCAAAACACTGAAAGAAATATATGCAAAGTCACACGGTCTGACAATACTTTTTGTCGCCGGAGGATGGCAGATGGCAACATCGCCTGACCTTGCAGAAACTATAGAAGCTTTTTCAAACTCAGTATCAATGCAGAAAGTCCGCCTAAGCAAAGCTGCTCTTGAGACTCTCTCTGTAATTGCATACAACCAGCCTGTAACCCGCTCAGAGATAGAGGATGTCCGTTCTGTAAGATGTGACAGGGTAGTTGATACTCTTATGAAGCACGGACTTGTCAGGATATCCGGGAGAAAAAAAAGCGTTGGGTCGCCGTTGCTTTTCAGGACAACTGACCGATTTCTTGAGATATTTGGCCTTGCGGGGATAAATTCACTGCCCTCGCTTGATGAGCTCAAAGACTACAGGACAGAAGAGGCTTCTTTCGATCCCTTCGAAAGAACGGCTGACGAAAGAGATGAAGATGATAACGATGAGTGAATCTAAAAAAAGCATCAGACTGAACAGGTATCTTGCTCTTTGTGGTATCGGCGCAAGGCGTAAGGTTGAAGAACACATACTGGCCGGAAAGGTAACTATCAACGGAGAAGTGGTTACCGAGCCCGGAAGGCAGGTCGAAGGAGCGGACGCA
>JAAZCN010000365.1 GCA_012513245.1 Synergistaceae bacterium
CCGTTAGGAATACCGCCTCCTGCAGGCTTGATCGAATGCCAGTAGAAGGTATGGTTCCAAACCTGTGCAGCATTATTAAAAATAGCTGTTTTGTCATCCTTGCCTGAAGTTTTTTTTATGATGCTTTCAAGGGTTTCTTCTGATAATTCAGTGCCCTCAATGAGTTTGTTCAGGTTCGTAACATAGCCATTGTGGTGCTTACCGTAATGGAAATCCAGGGTCTTTGAACTAATATGAGGTTCCAGCGCATCTTTCTCGAATGGTAATTTGGGCAGTAAAATCATGTTGTCAGTCCTTTCTATTTAAATTTAGTTTTTTAATTATACTACATAAAAGAAAGCGCAGTTTTCGAAATTACAGGTGCACCTGGCAAAATCTTTTACTTAGTTTTTACAAAACGTTAATAATCCTTAGACATCCTTTTGGTATGCTAAGACCATTATATAGAAAGCAAGGTGGAGGAATCGATTTGACAACGATTGAAGCTGAATTGACAGATGAACTAAAAAATTCGCTCGACTGCATCATAAAAAACGAAGAGATCCGAACAGTCTTCCAGCCAATAATATCACTCAGGGACGGCAGCATCCTTGGGCATGAAGCACTGAGCAGAATAACCTGTGACAGTATGATCAGAGATCCTGAAATGCTATTTTTAACAGCAGAAAAGTACAATCGGCTGTGGGATCTTGAAATGCTCTGCAGACAAAAAGCACTTGAGGCAGCATTTGAATTCATGATACCCCCCTACAGTAAAAAACTCTTCATAAACGTAAACCCCAACATAATTAATTACGAAACATACAAAAAGGGCTTCACGAAGTCATTTTTGGCCCAGCATGATATAGCATCAGAAAATGTCATTTTTGAGATCACCGAAAGAAACGTGATTATGGATCTAAGAGGCTTTCTCGCCACGATCAACAATTATAAGAGCCAGAATTTCAAAATAGCCATTGATGACGGAGGTGCAGGATATTCCGGCCTCAATCTTATCAGCGACGTACGACCAAACTATCTCAAGCTTGATATGAAACTGATCCGAGATATAAATTCAGACAGGATGAAATATGCCCTGGTAAAAGGCATGGTGGAGTTCTCAAAAGAATCCAACATTTCTCTTATTGCCGAAGGGATAGAAACTTATGAGGAAATGGATACACTAATCAGTCTAGATGTGCCATATGGTCAGGGTTACATTATACAGAGACCGGATGATCAGATAAGGGAAGTCGAACATGACGTTCTGCAGACTCTCAGAACTATTAATCTGAAGAAGAACCATGTTATGCAGAATACCATTTCCAGCCTGTATATCAAAAACCTGTCCATGCATACCGAAACAGTATCACCAAACGAGCTCATATCAAATGTTTATGACATGTTCAGGCTTGACCGTGATCGTTTCGGAGTATGTGTGGTTGAAGACGGTTATCCTGTCGGGATAATATCACGTGAAAAACTGGCGATAAAATTGAGCGGTCAATATGGCTTCACACTTAATGCAAGAAGACCGGTATATGAGATCATGGACCGGGATTTTCTTTCCGCGGACCACGAAACTCCTGTCAGCACAGTATCTTCCACGGCGATGTCGAGGCCAAACGATAAAATATATGATTTTATCGTTATCACTGAAAATGGAAAGTACTCTGGCGTCGTTACTGTGAAGGAACTGCTTCTGAAGACAACTGAACTGGAAGTATCAACAGCAAAAAATCAGAATCCTTTAACGGGCCTTCCCGGAAACCAGATGATTGAAAGAAAACTTGACCAGGCAATATCGTGCCAGAATAAGTACAGCGTAGCTTACATAGATATCGACAACTTTAAGGCATACAATGATGTTTATGGGTTTGAAAAGGGAGACCTTGTGATAAAACTCCTGGCCGACAAGCTTACATCCGCTTTGCCTGAGAGCGAATTTCTCGGACACATAGGTGGAGACGACTTCCTTGTCATATTAAGTGATCATACAGACGAATCCTTTTTCCATGACCTTATAAACAATTTCGAGAGTGAAGTCATGGCCCTTTACGATCAGACTGCTGTAGAGCGCGGATGTATCGTTACCTGCAACAGAAAGGGAGAGATCGAAGAATTCCCTTTGATGACCCTAACTGTTGTCGTTATCAACAATAACGGCCGCAATTTCACAGATAGGTTTGAACTGACGGAAGAGCTATCCGCCCTTAAAAAGAAAGAAAAAGACAAAAAATCCCGGTAATGACATTTCTTGATGCTGTTACGGGAAACAGAAGGCCCCAGTACCAGTTCGATATCTTTATAAAGCAAAGGGCCGATCTTGTTCAGTGGTGGTCGGATAAACTGGAAAAATAATATAACATCACAGGGTTTGGATATATCCAAGCCCTGTGATGTTACAGCAGATATTTTCACGTTTACAATTGAAGAAGCTATGTAATTACTTTATCAGCCCGATCTCTTTATAGTATTTCGCTGCTCCGGGATGCAGAGGGATCTTTATATCCTTTGTCTTTGCCGCATCCATTGCCGCCATCCTTGCACTGATCACTACCAGGTCTTTTTTGTTTTGGAATAGCGTCTTGGTCATCATGTATGCGGTTGCTTCTCCGATTTTTTCGTTAACGGCAAGTATATTTGGGCTGCTGAAGGTTTTTACATCTTTTTCCTGACCCTTGTAGCTTCCCGCAGGTATTGTCATTTTTGCAAAATATGGCGTGGTCTTGATCATTTTTTCTACGAGATCATCAGATATGTCTATTAACTCCACTATGCCAAGTGTCATGGGTTCTACGACACTTGCAATACCTATAGCTCCTACTGTAACTGCGGCATCAATATGTTTGTCCATGAAAGCAGAAACTGATTCTGCATGACCAAGATATTCGAGTTTCATGTCTTTAGTCGGATCAAGCCCTGCATGTTTGAAAAGGTTCTCTGCTGTCAGAGAAACACTTCCGCCTACAGCTCCTACAGATACTCTTTTGCCTTTGAGATCCTGAATGCTCTTTATGCCGCTTCCTTTAAGGACAACAATATGCACCGCCTCAGGGTAAAGAGGAACGAGAGCGCGCATGAATTTCTTCGGCTGTCCTTTATAGCTTGCAAGGCCATTGTATGCGTCGTAGTAAAGGCCGTCAGCAAAAATCACTTCCGCGTCACCGACTTCCATGAGCTGAATGTTGTTACGGGTGCCTCCGCTGGCCTGTGCTGAAGCCTTGAGGCCCGGTATGTTGTCGCTCCAGATTTTTGCTATGCCCGAACCTACAGGATAATACGTTCCGCCTGTAGGTCCCGTTCCTATGTTTACGTATTCCTGGGCAATTGATGGAAATGCGAAAAATGTGATCATGAGAGATACTGTGATAGCAATTACTGAGAATCTAATCTTAGTCAAAACATTCACTCCTTAATTTTTTACATCAGGTTGCATCCAAACATAAAACAGCGCACATATACAAATGCTTCAAGGGATAATTAACATACAACTTCCTTTGCCCTTCCCTTCTGACCATATCAACATTTTCAATACTAAGTCAGAGTTAAGGAGCGTATAGGATGCCCGACGGTTATCCGCACAACGTGCGTAAGAATCGTTTCATTCTGTCAAAATCCCATTATGACCATCGGACCGCCCCCCTTCATTGACAGGCCCATCTGTTATTTCAATGCTATCAGTGCAGCACCGATAGCACCGGAAAACTGTGGCATCTGAGGTGTTAACACAGGCCTGCTAAGGTGTTTTAATATAAGTGATCCAAGTCTTTTGTTCAGTGCCGGCCCGCCTGTAAGTACAACAGGCCCGCTGTCTGAAATACGAAGGACCATTCCTGCGGCTCTTGAAGCAATCGAATCAAGAAGACCAAGGGCAATACTTTCTTTTGGCACACCTTTTGACAGCAGGCTTATCACCTCTGACTCGGCAAAGACAGTACACATGCTAGATATTGTCCGGATCTCAGTTTCCGCGGGTATGTCGGAAAAATCCTTAAGATCATAGCCCAGCAGAACTGCCATATTACTGATAAATCGTCCTGTCCCGGCTGCACACTTGTCGTTCATCAAAAAGTCCGTAACCTTACCGTCGTTATCTAGAGTTATTACCTTTACGTCCTGTCCGCCAATATCCAGCACCGTCTGCGCTCCCTTCACTAAATGAAAGGCTCCCGCGGCGTGACAGGTTATCTCGGTAACAGACCTTCCCGCAAAACGGCACATCTTCCTTCCGTAACCGGTTGCGACAATTCTATCCAGATCTTTCATTTGCAGGGAAGATCTGTCCAACAGAACTTGAATTACAGCCTCCGATGTCTCGCTGATCTCCCACCCGGTAGGCTGACTCCATACTTCAAAAGAGGATCCGTCCCAGATCGCGGCTTTTATATTTGAAGACCCTATGTCTATTCCGGCCGTATACATCAGAGCATCTCTATGAAAGCGCCGAACCTTGTAGCAAGCTGGC
>JAAZCN010000366.1 GCA_012513245.1 Synergistaceae bacterium
AGGCTCTATAAATATGACAATAGATGAGTACGAGACAATAAGACTCATCGACCTTGAACAATTTAAACAGGAAGAATGCGCGGCACATATGAATGTTGCAAGGACCACTGTTCAGGGAATATATAACGAAGCCAGAAAAAAGCTTGCAGAGTCTCTTGTAAAGGGGAAGGTTCTCTTTATCGAAGGAGGCGAATACAGGCTTTGCGACGGGGATGAAAGCTATTGCGGACATTCCGGATGTCACAGGAGAAAACGCGGCAGTGATAAATGATAATCTAATTTTCTAGATAGGGAGTGGGTCACAATTTATTCCGATAAAGTAATTGAACATCTGATGTGCCCTCAAAACGCAAGAAGTATGCCTGACGCTGACGCGGAAGGCAGCATAGGTGACCCTGAGTGCGGCGATGCACTGACATTTTACATTAAAGTTGCCGAAGGAAGGATAAGCGATATCAGCTATCTGGTATTTGGCTGTTGCGCAGCTATAGCGACATCAAGCGCAACATCAGTGCTTGCCAAGGGTAAAACGATCAAAGAGGCAATGAAGATCAAGGAAGAAGATGTCGTAAATGCCCTGGACGGACTACCCGAGAGCAAAGTACACTGCTCGCTTCTTGGGGTCAGCGCTTTAAGATGTGCCCTAAAAAACTATTGTTCCAAAAATAATATTCAACTAACGGAGGAGACAAAATGAAGATAGCGATCCCTACAGATGAAAAAAACATCGATTCAACAGTCTGCCAGTCTTTTGGCAGGACACCTTATTTCCTGATCTACGACATAGATACTGAAAGCGCGGATTTTATTGATAATTCTGCTGCTTCAAGTCAGGGTGGAGCCGGTATAAAGGCTGCACAATCTCTTGTCGATTCGAAAGTGTCCGCTATTTTGACACCCAGATGCGGAAAAAATGCTGCTGATGTGCTTACGGCAGCCAACATCTTAATATACAAGACAGAAAGCTCATCAATAAAAGAAAATATCGTTGCTTTCAAAGAAAAACGTCTGGATCAACTTAACGAGATCCATGCCGGATTTCACAAACATGGCGGATAAAAATTTAAGAATAGCGATATTAAGCGGCAAGGGGGGCACAGGAAAGACCCTGCTTTCAGTCAATCTCGCAGCGGCTGCATTAGATTCTGTTTACGTTGATTGTGACGTTGAAGAACCCAATGGTCATCTATTCTTTAAGCCTCAGTGGGATATGGAAAAAGAAATATCTGTAAAGATACCACAGGTCGATCAGCAGAAGTGCGATGGTTGTAAAAAATGTGTTGAATTTTGCAACTTCAATGCGCTGGCATACGTAAACGGGAATCTAAAAATTTTCGATGATATCTGCCATTCCTGCGGAGGGTGTTCATTGGTATGCCCTCAAAAGGCATTGACTGAAAAGGAGAAAACAATTGGGACCGTCTCTTCGGGCTATTCAGAAGGCGTACGGGTAATCTCAGGAATAATGGACACCGGAATAGCTTCCGGAATTCCAATAATAAAGGAGCTTCTTTCCCAATGCGACTCTTTTCAGGACGATCGGCCGATATTCATAGATTGCCCTCCGGGAAGTGCCTGCATCGTTATGGAAAGTATCAAAGATGCAGATTATTGTCTCCTGGCTGCGGAACCGACAATATTCGGCAGGCATAACCTTGAGCTGGTCTGGTCGCTGGTCCGGCTATTCAAGAAACCTTATTCTGTTGTTATTAACAAATGTGTAGATCAAAGTGACCCAACAGAGGAATTTTGTAAGGAAAAGGGAATAAAGATCCTGGGAAAAATCCCCTTTGATTCTGAGCTTGGCACACTAAATTCAAATGGTGAGATAGCAACAAGGAAAAGCGAAAGGTATAAAGATCTTTTCTCTTCTCTGCTGGAAAAAATTTACAGGGAGGTCTCTCATGAAACAGCTGCTTATCCTGAGCGGTAAGGGCGGAACAGGAAAAACAACTGTCGCCAGCGCCTTTATCAGGCTTTCAAACGCCAAAGCATTCGCGGACTGCGATGTTGACGCCCCTAATCTGCACCTGATAACAAAACTTTCCAATGAACCATCAAGAAAAGATTATTACGGTATGCCTAAGGCAGTGATCGACCCTGATATTTGTACGAACTGTGGAAAATGCATGGAAAATTGTAGATTTGATGCTATTAAGGTAAATGAAAAATCTCATTTTGTAGATCCCTTCGCATGCGAAGGCTGTGGGGTGTGCGAATTTGTGTGTCCGGTACAAGCAGCATCGCTTAATCCCTCTGTTGCGGGAGAACTCATGCTTTTTAAGGAAGGACCGGTGGTATTTTCGACTGCACAGCTCAAAATGGGAAGCGGGACAACCGGGATGCTTGTTGCCGAAGTGAAGAAACAAATGAAAGAGGCCTCCGAAGATGTTGATTTAGCTATCATAGACGGATCACCCGGTATAGGGTGCCCCGTAATAGCTTCGCTTAGCGGTGTAGATATGGTTTTGATAGTAGCGGAGCCATCACTTTCAGGAATAAGCGATATGGAAAGAATAATCAAAGTTGCCCGAATATTTGGTGTCATAATTGCCGCCTGCGTCAACAAATATGATACTAACCCGAATAATACAAAAAAGATAAAGGATTTCTGCGAACTTGAGGGGATCCACTACGTTGGCAGCATTCCTTTTGATCCCATGGCAGGAAAGGCTATCAATGCAGGCATGAGCATAGCTGACATCGATTGCCCCTCAGGAACTGCGGTAAAGGAAGTTTTTAATAATACAATGCAGATACTATTTTCGGACGGGGCGCGCTGGTCAAAATGATAATTACAGTTCTTTCTGAAAACACGTCCCTCTCACCTGAGATAAAAAGCGAGCATGGGATGTCTATTCATGTTAAAACAAATAAACAGGGCATCCTCTTTGACACCGGGGCAAGTTCGATTTTTCTCGAGAATGCGAAGAAACTCGATATCGATATACCAGCAGTAGACAAAGTGATCATTTCTCATGGACACTACGACCATGGAGGAGGACTGCCGGCTTTTCTCGAAGTTAACAAAAAAGCAAAGGTATATTTAAACAAATATGCTTTTGGAAACTACTATTCACTAAAGGGGGACAAAGAGAAATACATAGGACTTGATAAAACGCTCCTTCCGCAGGAAAGGTTTGTAATTATTGACGGAGATGCAAAGATAGATGACGAACTTGAAATTTTTTCCGGCGTAAAGAATAAAATTTTGTCCCCATCGTGCAACTCTTCTCTTTTTATGAGGCAAGAGGGGGATGAGATGTTAAAAGAGGACGATTTCCGCCACGAGCAGAATCTCGTAATTAGAGAAGAAGGCAATACCGTCTTGTTTTCCGGGTGCGCACACAGCGGCATCGTAAACATCCTTGAGAGCTATGTAGAAAAACACAGATCACTTCCGACACATGTAATAGGCGGTTTTCATCTCTACAGCCATTCCCTTGAGAAAAGCGAAAACCCCGC
>JAAZCN010000367.1 GCA_012513245.1 Synergistaceae bacterium
TATAAAAACATTTCCGGATAAACCGGGAGTATATATGATGCGTGATCCGGACGGCAAAATAATTTACGTCGGCAAGGCTAAATCCTTAAAGAAAAGGGTCTCCTCTTATTTTCGTCATTCCAATTTTGCATCACCGAGGCTGAGAAAACTCGTTGATACGATATCCGACATATCGACAATCAGAACAGAGACAGAGATCGAGGCATTGATCCTCGAAAACAGATTAATAAAATTATATCAGCCATTTTTCAACGTGGACCTCAAAATGAACGAACGGTACGCTTATATAATGATAACGGCAGAAAAATTCCCCCGTATTGTGGTTACAAGGCATAAACAGGATGACGGAGCAGTCTATATAGGCCCGTTTGTAAGAGTCTCAGAAGTGAGAGAGCTTCTTCGCCTTATAGAACGCTATCTTCCGTTGCGCCACTGCAAGAGAGAGATAAAAGAACCTAACAAAAAGATACGTCCCTGCATGAGACATTCTCTAGGACACTGCCTTGCCCCCTGTGCAGGGCTATGCACGGAGAATGAGTACAGGGAAAGGGCAGCAGACGTAATAATGATGCTCCAGGGCAAAGGCCTGGAGCTTGTTGAAAAACTTCGAAAGAGGATGGATAAAGTTGTCCTGAAGCTGGAATTTGAAGAGGCTGCTGTCCTTCGCGACACGATCAGGGCGATCTGGAGAGTCAGCCGTCAACGAAACAACATCCCGGAGATCGAGATCGGCAGAGACAACTTCTGGGACACTCTCAACCGCCTTCAAACTATTTTAAAACTGCCCATGCTCCCATGGAGGATAGACGGATTCGACATATCGCACACATCCGGGAAAGAGACCGTCGGTGTCGTGTCAGTCTTTGAACAGGGATACCCGAACACCTCCCTTTACAGGAGGTTCAACATAAAAACAGTTGAAGGCATAGATGATTTCAGGTCTATGAAAGAGACACTTCTTAGGAGATACAAAAGATGTTTGGATGGTCAGGAACCGCTTCCGCAACTGATACTGATAGACGGCGGTCCGGTACAGCTTGAATTTGCCATGGAAGCATTGAAGGAACTTGGGATCATAAACATTCCCATAATATCTCTTGCTAAGGAAGAAGAGGTAATATTCATACCGGAGCAAAAAGAACCCATAGTTCTGGATCATACTGATCCTGCTCTCAGGCTTTTGCAGCATGTAAGGGACGAATCGCACAGATATGCTATAACATCCCACAGAGCAGCAAGGGGCAAAAATTTCAGGAGAAGTAAACTCGAGGACGTTCCGGGAATAGGAAGGGCTAAGGCTGCTCAGCTCATAACAAAATTTGGAAGTACAAGAGCTATAATGGATATCGCCGGAGAAGAGCTGGCTTCAGCACCCGGTATTGGCATGAAGCTTGCGAAGAGGATACAGGAACATCTCAGGCAGGCGGATGAAGGGAGCCGGGAAAATTGACCATTCATGATCAGAAAATGCAGGACGAATACTATATGAGGATGGCTCTTTCCCTTGCATTGAACGGAACTGCTACTGTCAGCCCCAACCCCCGCGTTGGCTGTGTTATAGTGCGTGATTCAAAAATAATAGGCTCAGGTTGGCATAAGTGCTGCGGAGAGTCCCACGCAGAGGTTGAAGCTGTCAGGAATGCCGGTGGAGATGTAAAAGGTGCCACAGTATATGTCAACCTTGAACCATGCTGCCATCAGGGCAGGACTCCTCCATGCGCTCCAATGTTGATATCAAATGAAATTTCACGTGTTGTGATCGGAATAACAGACCCCAACCCCATTGTCGACTGCCGTGGAGTGAGAATGTTTGTTGATGCCGGGATAGAAGTAACAAGCGGCGTACTCGAAAAAGAATCAAAATGGATCAACAGGGGATTCATAAGAAGGATAAGGAACGGACGTCCATGGATCACCATAAAGACTGCAGCTTCACTAGACGGAAACATTGCACTGAAGGACGGATCAAGCAAATGGATAACGGGTGAAAGCTCAAGGCAGAAAGTGCACATGATGCGGGCTGAGAACGACGCACTTCTTACAGGTTCGGGAACTGTCATAGCAGACGATCCAACCTTTACTGTAAGAGATGCTGAAGGAAGGACGCCAATAAGGGTGATCCTGGATAGAGAGCTAAATACGCCGCTCTCAGCAGCTCTTTTCAGAGAAAATGGTCTTATTTTCTTTACCGGCAAGGATGCGTCAATGGATAAAATAAACAGGATCAGGGAATTGGGAGCTGAGGTCTACACCATAGATGCCCCTGATGACCGTGAGTTGGAATTTGTTATGGCTAAATTGTGTGAAATAGGTGTAAACTATCTGATGGTCGAATGCGGTGCAAAACTGACGAGTTCACTTCTCAGATCAGGGTCAGCCGATGAAATATCACTATTTATGGCGCCTAAACTACTGGGCAACGGTATACATTTTACCGAGTACCTTGAGCTTGGCGGGCTGGACGAGGCCATAAAAATTAAAGATATCCAGATCTCCGCCTGCGGAGACGACATATGGATCAGGGGGGTGCTTTCATGTTCACCGGACTTATAGAGACAATAGGCACAGTTTCCTCCATACGCCCAAGAGGTGATGTCTGGCTGTTTGACGTTGAGGCGCCGAAAATAGCCGAAGATCTGCGTATCGGTGATTCCGTATCGATTTCCGGTTCGTGTAGCACAGTCGTCCGGTTCGATAACAGGTCCTTCAGCACAGAGATAATGGAGGAGACAAGAAAGAAAACAAAGTTTGGAAACCTAAAAATCGGATCACGAGTAAACCTTGAAAGGGCTATGAAACTGGATTCAAGGCTTGACGGACACATTGTTTCCGGTCACATAGACGGGCTTGCCAAAGTCCACAAAATAGAAGTATATCCAGAGACAATGAAATATTTTTTTATTTCCGGTCCTGATATCCTTTCGGGAATCGTTCCCAAGGGGTCAGTCGCGATAGACGGAATAAGCCTCACAGTAATAGATGTCACCCCTGAAACCTTTTCAGTCGGTATCATACCGACAACTATCTCAGAAACGACACTTTCAGAACTCAAAGAGGGCGATGCCGTAAATATTGAAACTGATATACTTGGAAAATATATATCAAAATTTTTGGAATCTCGTTTCCCCGATGCTAATCAGGGCGGAGAGATGAAAAATTCCCTTACATGGGATAAACTTGTAAAATATGGTTGGGCCTAGGAGGATCAGCAGAGAATGTTTAACACTATCGAAGAAGCTATAGATGATATCAAGCAGGGAAAGATGATAATCGTAGTAGATGACGAGAACAGAGAAAATGAAGGTGACCTCGTTATGGCTGCAGATTGCTGCAGGACCGAGGACATCAACTTCATGATAAAAAATGCCAGAGGGCTCGTCTGTGTGCCAATAGGCGCCGAACAAGCAAAAAAACTTCAGTTAAACCCTATGGTGGAACACAACACCGATTCACACGGGACGGCATTCACCGTCTCTGTTGACCATGTAAAGGATACAACAACAGGAATATCAGCCGCAGAAAGGGCAATAACAGCCAAAGCCCTCGCAAATCCACTTTCAAGAGCAGAAGATTTTCACAGGCCCGGACACATTTTTCCATTGGTGGCTCGCCATGGGGGAGTACTTAAAAGGGCGGGGCATACTGAGTCAGCTGTAGATCTTTCCCGTATGGCCGGTTTTAACGAAGGCGGAGTGATATGCGAGATCATGAATGAGGACGGAAGCATGGCAAGACTACCTCAGCTTGTTGATTTCGCTAAAAAACATGGTATGAAGATCATTACAGTTGAGAATCTTATCCGTTACCGTGTAATGAGAGAAAAATTCGTCCGCAGGGAAGCGACAGTCCACATGCCGACGGCCTGGGGTGATTTTGTCTGTCATGCTTACACAAGTCCTTACGGTGACAACCCCGGCGCATTGCACCTTGCCCTTGTCAAAGGGGACATAGACGGTGTGGATGATGTGCTGGTACGTGTACATTCAGAGTGTTTCACGGGAGACCTCCTGGGATCACTGAGATGTGACTGCGGTCCTCAGCTTCACAAAGCAATGAAGATGATAGAAAAAACAGGAAGGGGAGTCCTCCTCTACATGAGACAGGAAGGACGGGGCATCGGACTTCTTGCAAAACTAAAAGCCTATGAGTTACAGGAAAAAGGAATGGACACTGTCGAAGCAAACGTCGCCCTAGGTTTCGCGCCGGATTCCAGAGACTACGGAGTAGGAGCACAGATACTGGCTGACCTCGGGCTCAGAAAGATAAGACTCATGACCAACAATCCCGTCAAGATCACAGGGCTCAAGGGATATGGTCTTGAGATAACGGAAAGAATACCTATCGAAATCGACTCAAACCCGTTCAACGAAAAATATCTCAATACAAAGGTCAGCAAGATGGGACACGTACTAAGCAACTCGATGTGCAAAAAATTGGAAATAAAAGAAGCAAAACAATAACATCACACCATCAAACTTTCGAAGGGGAGAAATCAAATGAAAATATTCCAGGGAAATATGATAGGGAGCGGCCTTCGCTTCGCAATTATAGCGTCCAGATTTAACGAACTTATCACCTCAAAACTAATAGAAGGCGCAAAAGACGCACTTGCGCGCCATGATGTACGCCATCAGGACATCGATGTCTTCTGGACACCGGGAGCGTGGGAACAGCCTGTAGTTGCAAAAGAGATCGCCATGAGCGGAAAATATGATGCAATAATTACACTGGGTGCTGTTATCCGCGGCGACACCACACATCACGAATATGTGGCAGGTGAGGCAGCGAAAGGGCTGGCTCACGTAGGACTCGAACATCGTATACCTGTAGCGTTCGGTATCATCACATGCGACAACCTTGAACAGGCTCTCGCCCGCTCAGGCAGCAAAGCCGGCAATAAAGGCGCTGATGCAGCTCTCGCAGCGCTTGAGACAGCCAATCTTCTTCGGGAAGTGCGTAAAGACAGAGGAGCTGATGCATAATGCTTGATATCAAATGGGTCAGGGAGAACACAGAAGAATTTGCCGCGATGCTGGCAAACAGGAATTACTCCTTCCCACTTGACCGCTTTATAGAGCTTGACTCCATGCGCAGAGAGACTCTCATTGAAGCTGAAGCCGTGAAAGAAAAGCGCAACGCAGGGGCAAAAGAAGTCGGTATGAAAAAGAAAGCCGGAGAAAACGCCGATGAACTTATGGAAGAGATGCGCATCATAGGCGAAAAAGTTAAAGATCTGGACGAAAAGGTCGGAAAGATCGAGGCTGAGCTTGATGACCTTGCAATGAGGATCCCCAATAGGCCACACGACTCTGTTCCTATCGGTGCGGACGAAAGTGACAATGTCGAAATAAGGAAACACGGCAAACCCCGTGAATTTACATTTGAACCTAAGGCACACTGGGATCTTGGAGAGTCTCTTGGCATAATGGACTTTGAAAAGGGAGTTCAGATTGCTGAAAGCCGTTTTACCGTACTCAAGGGAGCAGGCGCAAGGCTCGAAAGAGCTCTCATGAACTTCATGCTTGACCTTCATACCATACAGCATGGCTTCACTGAGATAGCTCCTCCGATACTCGTAAACACAGCTACGATGAGCGGAACCGGACAGCTCCCCAAATTTGCGGAGGATCTCTATAAATGTGCAAATGACGACCTATGGCTTATCCCAACTGCTGAAGTGCCTCTGACAAATTTGCACGCGGGCGAAATTATGAATGAATCCGACCTGCCCAAATATTACTGTGCCTTTACCCCGTGCTTCAGGCGCGAGGCCGGAAGCTACGGACGTGATATGAGGGGGATGCTTAGGCAGCATCAGTTTGACAAAGTCGAAATGGTAAAAATGAGCACACCGGATAAAAGCTATGAAGAACTGGAACACATGACTAAATGTGCGGAAAAAGTCCTCCAGCTACTGGGCATACCATACAGAGTCATTTGTCTCTGTACCGGTGATATGGGCTTTGGTGCGGCTAAAACATATGATATCGAGGTATGGCTCCCAAGCCAGAACTGCTATCGCGAGATAAGCTCCTGCAGCAACTGTGAGGATTTTCAAACGAGAAGAATGGGAACCAAATACCGCGCCGCAGCCGGAGGTAAACCGCGTTTCGTCCACACTTTGAACGGATCCGGTATCGCTATAGGCAGGTGTCTGATAGCGGTAATGGAAAATTACCAGAACGAAGACGGAAGCATAACAGTACCGGAGGCTTTGCGTCCTTACGCCGGGGGCATGGAAACCGTAAAATAAAGAGGTAACCGGCGGGAGAAGATTGGGTGAAGCTGCGGCATGAAAATGCCGCGTGGGAGTCGGTTGCAAATCTATTGCGAATCGGTGGGAGAGTCAATGGTTAGGGCCTAAGATTTCCATATACCCGGCCCCGGCCCCGGCCCGTCATCCCCATATACCCGCCCCGTCATCCCCGTATGCACCTGATCAGAAGGACACTGTTTCTCGTTAGAGAAACTCTTAAGATAAACAACAGTGTCCGCACTATTTCGAGTGCGCTTCGAGATCGGGGATCCAGGTCTGGGTCCTATTTTTAATAATTCTTAGCCTAAGCCTAAGTTCGGAGCCACTTGGCCCCCGATAGAGGCACTCGAGGGAGACGACAAGGGAACGGGGTAAAACCATAGGAATCAAAATTACCGTCATCCACGTATGCACCTGCCCCGATTCAGGTCTGGGTTCTATTTTTAATAATTCTTAGCCTAAGCCTAAGTTCGGAGCCACTGGGCCCGGGATAGTTGCGTCCGAGGGAGACGAAGAGGGGCAACAGATCTTTTAGGATTTATATCTTTAAGATTATCTTTAATTCTCCGCAGCGTTAGCGCTGCAAATTCTCCAGCGGACGGCCTACCCGCGAATTCACCGCTTGACAGAGTCAAGCAA
>JAAZCN010000368.1 GCA_012513245.1 Synergistaceae bacterium
ACAAAGACTGAGATAAAGATCCCGCCGAGCGGCATGATGATGTTGTTAGTAAGGAAATCCGCAGCGTCAAGGAAGTCTTTGCCGGCTATCTGCGGAATGTGTCCTCCGACAGAAAGAGCAGAAGGAATCCCCAGCAGAGCGATCGCTGTTCCCATGACTATTGCTGCCTTCGCCCTGTTCCATTTAAGCTGGTCGATAGCATATGTAACGACAACTTCAAGTAGAGAAATAGCAGAAGTAAGCGCCGCAATGAACAGGAGAAGGAAGAATGCGAACGAGAAGATCTTTCCCATCGGCATCTGGGCAAAAACCGCCGGCAGGGTAACAAACGTAAGTCCCGGACCAGCACCCGGCTCTATACCGAAGGCAAAAACTGCCGGGAAGATAACAAAACCAGCCAGTATAGCAACAGAAGTATCAAGAAGAACTACTGTCCTTGCCGTTGCTGGGAGGTAGTCGTCTTTTCCAAGATAGCTACCATAGGTGATCATACATCCCATGCCAAGTGAGAGCGAGAAGAAGCCCTGCCCAACAGCCGCAAGTATGGCTTCACTTGTAAGCTTGGAAAAATCAGGTTTAAGGTAGAATTCAAGTCCCGCACCTGCACCGGGAAGAGTTACTGAACGGACGATCAGGACAAGGAGCAGAACAAAAAGTGCGGGCATAAGTATTTTGCAACTCTTTTCAATACCGCCGCTGATACCTTTGTAAACGATCCCGCTCACTATTGCCATAACTGCTATATGATAAGAGATTGACTGGACAGGATCGGAAACAAAAGCTCCAAATACATCGCCTGCTTTACCCTCTGCGGCTGCAGCCATAAGACCGCCAAAAGATTTGAACATATAAGCAAGGGTCCATCCTGCAATGACCGCGTAGTAAGACAGGATAACGAAGCCGCAGAAAAAGCCCATCCAACCTACGAGAGGCCATGCTCCCCCACCGAGTTTCCTGAAAGAGCCAACTGCGTCTGACTGCGCATTACGACCAATTACAAACTCCGCGATCATGACAGACATTCCAATTACAATAACAACTGCAAGATAAACCAATACAAAAGCCGCTCCGCCGAATTTCCCCGTTATGTAAGGGAATCGCCAGATATTACCAAGACCTACCGCTGAACCTGCAGCAGCCATAATAAACCCAAACCGGCTGCCCCACTGTTCTCTGTTTTCCGACATATGATCCTCTCCTCTCAATAATTAAAAAAGACACAGCCAAAGATAAGCCCCTTTAGCGCTTAAGTTGTATAACATACTACATTCAAAAATACAAGTTTGCAAATAGTTATAGAATGATCATAATATTACAAAATACCAGTTCTATTTAAATTAATATCATAATAAAACATTATAATATATGTTTTATTCAGCAAAACTCATCCATAAAAAAGGTGGTTTTACTAAAAGTAGTGGCGGAAGAAAACCATTAAGGCAATCTTCCGCCACTACTTTAACATCAGCGTTTAAAAGTTATTCTTAGTTATCACATGGGATGTTGATCCGGCGAATATCCATCCCTCTGCCTGTTTCGTCATCAATATCAATTACCACAGCCTGGAACCTTATATCAGTGTCACATACCTGAAATTTGCTCGGAGTTCCATATAAAAATCGAGGCATAACAGAATCTGCGGTCATTCCGATCACTCCGCCGTGTCCCCCTGTCATGCCGACATCAGATATGAAGGCGGTACCTCCGGGAAGGACCTGTTCGTCCGATGTCTGTACATGTGTATGAGTACCTGCTAAAGCAGAGATCTTCCCGTCCAGCCAATAAGCCAGTGCCTTTTTTTCTGAAGATGCTTCTGCATGGAAATCAACGAATATACAGGGAGTTTTAGATTTTTCGATCAATTTTTCAGCTGTCCGAAAGGGACAGTCAAGAGGTGGCATGAAGGTCCGTCCCTGAAGAGAGATCACTGCAAGCTTCTTTCCGTTTTTTTCAAATAGCCCAAATCCGCGCCCCGGTGTTCCTTCCGGGTGGTTGGCAGGTCGCAGTATTCTTTTTTCACTGTCCAGCAGAGGTACAATTTCTTTCTTGTCCCATACATGGTTACCACTGGTCAGAATATCGATTCCCATTGAGAAGAGTTCATTTAATACCGATTCAGTCAGGCCAAAGCCGGCAGCACTGTTTTCTCCGTTAGCGATAATAAAATCAAAACCGCCATACTTTTCGCGCAAAGAAGGCAAAACCCGGGGGACAGCTTTCCGCCCGGGCCTTCCCATTATGTCTCCAATAAAAAGGATCCTCATTGTGCCTTACCTATTTAGCGTATTCAACGGCTCTTGTCTCTTTAAGCAGCGTCACCTTGATCTGCCCCGGGTATCTCATTTCTTCCTCTATCTTACGGGCAATGTCGTAAGCCAGTTTCTGCATGGCTCCTTCATCTGTCACTGAGGGAGAAACTGCTACACGGACCTCGCGGCCTGCCTGAATGGCAAAAGCTTTACTGACTCCGCTAAAGGTCTTGGCAATTTCTTCAAGTTTTTCAAGCCTCTTGACATAAGCATCAAGACTCTCTCTTCTGGCTCCGGGACGTGATGCGCTTACTGCATCCGCTGCCGCTACCAGTACAGCATAGATCGTCTGCGGCTCTTCGTCTTCATGGTGAGCTGCGATCGCGTTTACTATGTCAGGGGCTTCTCCATATCTTTTAGCAAGATCGGCTCCGATTTTTGCATGAGGTCCTTCTACCTGATGGTCAACTGCCTTTCCAATATCATGCAGAAGTCCTGCTCTTTTCGCTTTGTGCTCGTCCAGCCCCATTTCTGCCGCCATTATCCCGGCAAGATGGGCCACTTCCAGACTGTGAGCCAGTGCGTTCTGTCCATAGCTGGTACGATATCTGAGCTGTCCGATGATCTTCGTAAGTTCCATATGCATGTTCTTGATACCGGTTTCAAGCAGTGCCTGTTCTGCGGTTTCAAGGATCTGTATCTGGACGTCTTTTTCCGCGCGCTCGATAATTTCTTCGATCCGGGCCGGATGGATGCGTCCGTCAACAACAAGCCTTTCAAGGGAAAGGCGGGCTACTTCACGCCGTACCGGATCAAAACTGCTCAACGTAACGGCTTCCGGAGTATCATCTACTATCAGGTCAACACCGGTAAGAGTTTCAAAGGTCCTTATGTTGCGGCCTTCTCTGCCGATGATCCTTCCTTTCATCTCGTCGGAAGGAAGATTTACAACGCTGACCACTGCGTCAGACGTAAATTCAACACTGCAGCGCTGGACTGCGGTTGCGATAATTTCCTGAGCTTTACGATCCGCTTCACGCTTCGCACGTTCTTCCAGTTCTTTAAGCCTTAGACCTATAAGATGGTTGGCTTCAGATTCTACTTCAGTGAGCAAGAGGTCTCTTGCCTGTTCGCGTGTAAGCTGGGCGATCTGTTCGAGATTGGAGATCAGTTCCTGTTCCTTAACGGAAAGCTGGTTAAATTTTTCCTGAGCCTGTTCATGTTTTTGGACAAGTTCTTCTTCTTTACGGCTTATGCTTTCGATCTTCTTGTCAAGGTTTTCCTCTTTTTGTTCCAGACGCCTTTCAGAACGCTGCAGTTCATTCCTTCGCTCCTTGGTGTCCCTGTCAAGTTCCTGTCTTAATCTGTGGATCTCTTCCTTTCCTTCAGAAACGATATCCCGCTTAGTTTGTTCGGCTTTTTTAACAGTTTCGGAAATTACCCTTTCTGATTCAGAGAGAGCTCCTTTATACTTCTTATTTGCTGCATTTTTTTGGTACATAAATCCTATCAGGACTCCAACAGCAAGTCCTGCAATCAAACTTAAAATTACTATCATTGTCATTATCTATCACCTCAGTTTCAATTGTCATGGTTCAGTTGGTCAAATACATGTAAATTTGGGTCATTCTATTTACTAATTTATTACATTGCCTGCTGCTCAATGTTTCACGCCGATGGGATGTATTGTACAGAATAAAACCGAACTTCACAAGTGGTAGTTATATGTATATATATCATGCCTTAAATGATGCGTTAAAACTATTCTTCTGGAAAATATCAAGTTTTTCGGCAAACTTGGGCTCATTTAAAAAATCCGGGGCATCATAAACCAGCCATTCTGCATCTTCTTTTGCGTATTTCAGCAATTCGCAGTCCCTTAAAATATCCGCAACTTTAAATCCTGCAGCTCCATGCTGTTTCAAGCTGCTTATCTTTCCAGGACCCCTCAATAGAAAATCAGCCTCGGCAATTTTAAAACCGTCATCTGTCTCCAGCATTATCTTAAGTCTTTCGGCCACATCATCCTCGATCTTATTTACAAGCAGCACACAGACTCCACGTCTGCCGCCCCTTCCTACTCTTCCTCTAAGCTGATGGAGCTGGGAGAGGCCATATCGCTCAGGAGATTCTATTACTACCATCGAAGCTTCGGGGACATCCACACCCACTTCAAGGACTGTCGTTCCCACGAGGACCTTTGTAGTTCCTTCCCTGAACTTTTCAAGCTCGGCATTTTTATCATTTCCTGCCATTTTACCGTGGATAAAACCTACACCCAGAGGCCCCAAGTGTTTTTTGAGGAATGTGTATCTTTTTTCCACCGAGACGAGCTCATTCGCTGTTTCCTCATCAACTCTCGGACAGATCCAGTATGTCCTCCCTCCAGCAGCAGACTCATTTATTATAAATTGCAGCAGATCTTTTATCTTGGTAAAATCTATCAGCCTGGTCTCTATCTTTTTTTTTCCTTCAGGTCTTTCTCTAATAAACGAAATATCCATGTCACCAAACAGACATACTGAAACCGTCCTCGGAATAGGAGTTGCAGACATCATTAAGAGATGAGGGGTTTTACCCCTGTTCAACATTTCTCCTCTTTGCATTACCCCAAAGCGTTGCTGTTCATCTATGATGACAGTTCCCAAATTAAAGAATTCAACACCCTCCTGTATCATCGCGTGAGTTCCAACAATGACCTCAGCAAGGCCGGTCCTTATCGATGTGATCTGTGATATTCTTTCTGATCTGGCTTGCCCACCTTTGAGTAATGCGCAGGTGATCCCGGCACCGGAAAGGAATTTTTGCACCTGAGAGTAAAGCTGCTCTGCAAGGACTTCCGTCGGTGCCATAATCGCTGTCTGTATACCGGCATCAGCTCCTGCAGCAGCAAGGCCAAGAGCTATAACAGTCTTACCCGAACCAACGTCTCCCTGTAATAACCGTGACATTGGATATCCATTTTTGGTATCTTTAAATATCTGTGTAAAAACTGATTTTTGAGAAGCAGTAAGTTCAAAGGGTAAGGATCCCATGAAGTTTGAAAAATAAGACCCGACCTGCTTGATTTTAGCCGCTTCTTTGGATCTCTGCAGTCTTTCTTTTCTCAAAACCAGGGCAATTTGGAGGAATAGAAATTCCTCATAAGCAAGTCTTTTGCGGGAATTTTTCCAGTCTTCTTCCGAATCAGGTCTGTGCATACCCCGGAGTGCATCTCTTATACTCTTTAAATCTCTTTTTTCTAAGATGCTTTGAGGAAGATATTCCGGCATAAGGGGAAGATGCTCTTCTAAAACTTTACATATAAAATTTCCAAACCATCCGGCAGACAAACCTGCTGTTGAAGGATAGACAGGCAATATACCTGTAAAACTTTCGATATCTGATCCATGTTTTATTACTTCAAAATCGGGATTTGAAAATTCTATTTTGTTGTCACAAAAAGAGGGGAGTCCGAAAATAGCTATAGACGTCCCCTCTTTTAAGATATTATTAAGCCCTTTTCTGTTGAACCAAACTATAGAGACCGTTCCGGTGTCATCTTTTGCTTCACAGAGACCAATGTGGATGCCTGTCCTGAAACTTCTTTTAAAGCTGATGCTCGTTATCGTAGCGATAACCACAGAGCTGCGGCCTTCCGACATTTCAGAAATCTTATTTATCTCTCTTCTGTCTTCATACCTTCGCGGGAAAAACCATAACGCATCATTTACTTTAAAAATGCCCAGGTTCCCCAAAAGCCCGGCCCTCCGAGGCCCGATCCCTTTTATATTTATAACCGGCTCATAGATATTTGCGGTCACGGATGATTCAGTTCTTTTCCTCTCTGCTCAGGCCATTCTCCATTATTTCCTTTGGATCGACCCCAAGCAAGGCATAAGCAGCTTCAAGGTCTCCCTTGTCAACAGAAGAAGTTATTTCCATTTCCTTTGAGTCATCGATCATGGGGTTCTCTTCAAGTATCGAATTGACCGCTGACGTGAGAGTGGAGGAGTTGATGCTCTGGTTAAGCATGTTGTCAAACTTTGCAAGCAGGCCTCTAAACTCCTGTTCGTATAAATTTCTTACGTTTCTGATCTGGGATACTCCATCACGCAGGCGCTCTGCCTCTTGAGCAGCTTCTTTGCATATCATATCAGCTTTTTCTTTTGCTTCGGAAATTATTTTTGTCGCCTGCCCCTGTGCACTTTTGACTCTTTCATCAGCGCTTTTTTGGGCCATGAGCAGTGCTTCATGAAGTATATCTTTCATTTTTTCATATTCCGCAAGGCTCTCCTCTTTTGCAAGCATATCGCGCTCCAGATCCTTTGTCCTCTGAGCGTATGTCTGCAGCGTTTCAGCTACATTGTCAAGGAATTCATCTACTTCGGCTGAATCGTAGCCTCTCATGCTTTTTTTGAAAGATTGATTGACCACATCAAGAGATGTTAAAAGCTCGACCATATAAATCCACCGTCCTTTTTCGCTTTTACAAAAAATATGAAACACTTTTCAAGGTTTATTTCTCATAATTATACCTTTATATGAAGATGAAATTACTGATCAAAACATTAATAATTCTTTCATTTTGTCCTTGAACCAAATATTCCTCTTCCTACCCTGACTATAGTACTTCCTTCTTCAATAGCTATTTCATAATCACTGCTCATACCCATGGAAAGTTCATCGATAGAAAGCCCTGAAACTGATCTTAAATCATCTCTTAAAAGGCGAAGTCCTTCAAAGGCTTTTCTTATTTCTCCGCTGTCATCGGTGTTGGGTCCTATCGTCATTAACCCTCTTACGGACAAACGGGGACAATACTCCATTACCCTTTCAAGGAGGCTGGAAGATTCCTGAGGGATTGCCCCGCTTTTTGTCAGTTCACAGGACATGTTTATCTCAATATAAACAGGAAAATCATATCCATCGGTTTCAGCCAGTATCCTGTCCAGCATCCGGGCAAGATTCAGTGAGTCCACAGTCTCTATCAGGTCAAACACTTCAAGTGCTTTTCTTGCCTTATTCCTCTGAAGATGACCTATAAGATGCCATGGAGTCCTCTCTTCCGGGGACCATTTTAGCCTTTTATCTGCTGCCTCCCGGACCCTGTTTTCTCCAAGGATATCCAGCTTAGCTGCTGCAGATAACATGTATTCAACAGGGTGAGTCTTTGAGACACCCATTAACTTTATCTCTGCCGGGTCACGTCCGCTTCGCTTTGCTGCTGATCTGATCCTTTCGCGGACATCAAGTATATTCTGATCTATAAAATCTACCAAAGCTGGATCCTCCCCTCACGAGCAGTAGCGGCGTCTTCTACTACGGCATCTCCCACAGAGACACCTTCAGTAATGATAAACATGTTGTTGTCGACTCTTTTTCCCTTTACAGGAACAAAAACCACTCTGGAACCCCTTACCATGTATACGCCCGGCCTTCCCTCAGACTCTGTGATCGAGGTTTCCGGCACCAAGGCTCCCTCTGTCCTGCCTGCTTCCACTATTAACGCATACTTTCTTGAAAGGACCAACTCAGGCTGGAACCATGGCAGTGTAAGGTATAATTTAGTTTTGCTGCCTGCCTTGGTACTTACCCTTATGTCTGCTGTGGAAGAGGTATCTACGCCATCCATTTTTACTTTCAGTTTTTTATTCTCTATCTGTTCCGTCATGTTTCCTAATATACTTGAGTAACCAATAAATCTAAGTTCCTGAGGCTGCTCGATCAGTTTTCCAACCGGCTGGCTTTTTCCCACAAGCAAACCATCCTTTAAACGATTCAATCGTCCCGGTTCAGGCACCGGCTGAAAACCCGGCCAAATTTCAGAGTAACGCCAGGTCTGTTCCATTCCGTCTAGAGCCGCAACAAAATACCCCTGCTGGTAGGCTTTGACTTCTGAAACTCTGTTTCCGGAAGTGATCTTTGTAATCACAGCTCCCCTTGCCACCCGTACCGGCCCCGTGCCCTGCGGATATGTTACTATACCCTCCGTTGAGGCAGGAATTAAAACTTCTTTCCAAAGCAACACTCCGCTGATTTTCACCAGTTCCACATCTATTCCCGGTATTGCCCATGTTATCTCCGGATGGAGGTACTCGTACCTGTCAAAATAGAGTTTAAAAGCCCATATCCATAAGACAATAACAAAAAAGACCATAAGCCAATACACTGGCTTGAATCTTCTTTGTTCTTCCGGTTCGAAACGTCTTACCATCGATTATACCTTCTGTCACCGGGCAAAAAGCAGTGGGATCTCCTCCAGGTCATCCATTACCTCCCTGGCACCGGCTCTGCTCAAAGCTTTTTTACCAAAATTCCCGGTCGTCATACCTATCCCCATGCAGCCGGCAGCGATTGTTGTCATCATATCAATGTCTGTGTCTCCAGCATAGAGTCCCCATGAAGGCTGTATTCCCAGAATTCCAAAAGCCTTAAGGAGAGAATCCGGTTCAGGTTTAGCCCGCTCAACATCTTCCAGGCCAACCACAACATCAAGCATTGGGGTCAGTCCCATAAATTCCACAGGTCTTTTTGCAAACCGTCGGTTCGATACCACTCCAATCTTGATCCCCATCTCACGCAGTCTTTCAAGAGTACTTAGTGTGTTTGGGAAAAGCTTTAGCCTTGCCTGTTCTTCTTCTCTGTAGTTTGCTCTGTAGAAATCCACCCATTCCTGGCGAAAATCTCCCCAGTACATCTGCCAGCTGTCCTCGATCGTCAGCCCTATCGCCGAAAGAACTTTTTCTCTTGATATCTGATCAAACCCGAGATGGCTTGCAAGTAAATTAGTACAGTGATGAATTGCATAGCTGCTGTCGACAAGCGTCATGTCAAAATCAAAAAGTACAGCTTTGATTTTTTTTATGCATATCATTAAACTTGGACCCCCAAAACAAAACCTTTCAGATAATCAGTTTCTGGCACTGCGGAAAGAGCCGGATGGTCAAAGGGCTGATGGATCTCCAGCGCAATACGGCATGAAAGTCCTGCATCGATCGAGGCTTCGTTCAGCACAGAGAGAAGCATTTCTCTTGTAAAGGCATGGCTGCAGGAGAGAAAAACAAGATGCCCGCCATTTTTGATCCGATTAAGCCCTCTGATCGCAAGTTCTTTATACCCGCGACGCGCCGAATCTATCTGTCCTTTGGAAGGCGAGAAGGGCGGCGGATCCATTATAACTAAGTCGAATCTCTCCCTTTCGCTGTCCATCTTCCTCATTATGTCGAAGACATTCCCGCATATCCATTCCATTTTTTTAGGAAGACCGTTGATCTCCAGATTTTTTCCGGCAATCTCTATTGCAGATTGTGATTGTTCTACAGCAACGACCTCAGAAGCTCCCGCTGCAAGGGCATGAAGTCCAAAATGCCCTTGATAGCTGAAACAATCAAGCACTCTGGCTCCTTTAAAAAGAGGTTTTATCATATCCGGAATATTTTTAACATCCAGATATGCCCCGGTCTTTTGTCCATTTTCAATGTCGATAAGTTCATAAATAGAGCCCATTTTTATTTTGAGCGGCTCCTTCGGTATCTCTCCAAGGAGGGCTCTTATCTCTTTGGGTATCCCTTCTTTTTCAAGATGTTTAGTTTCGTTGCGAAGCACTATGGAAGAGAGTTTACGAACTTTCCTGAAAATATCCGCTACCTTATCGATATGTCTGTACCATCCTGCCGCTGATATCTGAAGGGATAAAACATCACCGTATAGATCCGCAACTATCCCGGGCAGGCCATCGGCTTCCCCATGTACCCATCTGAAAGCTTCTTCTCCCTGATACCATGTCTTGCGCCAGTTCAGCGCTGATGTCAGTCTTTCTCTCAAAAGCACCATCTGATCAGGCTCTTTGGCACCATAAGTCAGGACCCGTATAGAAAGAGCGCTATCGCTCCAAAGACCCCATCCTTTGATCGATCCTGCTCTGTCTGTAAAAGCGATCAGATCTCCCTGTGCGCACTGAGGGATCTGTCTGAGATTGCCTCTGAATATCCAAGGGTGCATTGATCTGACTCTTTCTAAGCCTGATTCATCAAGTACAGCTCTTCTTGCAAGTCTTTTTTCGGAAGGCACTAATTTTTGCTCCTCTCTACACTGGCGAAAGCATCATGATTATGTATACTTTCGTGGCTTGTCACAGAAATACTGTACCACGTGATCCTGTGATCCTTTTCCATCGCTATTGCAAGTTCACGGACCAAATCCTCTACAAAACGGGGGTTGGCGTATGCTTTTTCTGTAACAGCCTTTTCGTCTTCGCGTTTAAGTATGCTGTAAACCGGTGCTGAAGCGCATGAATCAGCTATCTCAGCAAGTTCTTCGATCCACATAAAAGACTTCATCCTTACTGAGATCTTTGCGTGAGCCCTTTGGTTGTGCGCTCCTTTGTCTGATATCTCTTTTGAGCAGGGACACAATGTCTGAACAGGTGCTGTGAGTTCAGTGATAAGATCGAACTTGCTGCCCTTAAGTTCGGCAAAGAAACGAACATCATATCTCATTCTTCCGAGAGCGCCGCTTACCGGAGCTTTTTTCGTAATAAAATAGGGAAATTCAAAATCAGCATGGGCTTCATCAGCATCAAGCCTAGTCTGAAGCATTTTAAGAAGATTTTCCATGTTGTGAAACGTGACCTGATCTTCTTGTTCACCCAAAATTTCAATAAACCGGCTCATATGAGTCCCCCTGTAATCACGGGGAAGAAGGACTGAAAGGCTTACATTAGCGACAGTATCCTGTGTGCCGTTTGAGCGGTCGAGCACCTGTATCGGCCATGACAGACTGCTTATACCAACTCTGTCTATCGCAATATTTCTTTTGTCCCGTTCACTCTGAACATCGCGCACTTCTAGACATCCTCCCTGCGGCAAATTGCTGATGAACTCTCTGTTTCCCAAACTCTGACCTCATATAGCTCACAGTTATCGCGTTTTAACGGCTTGTCCAGTTTTTCAAATATCCATATACCAATGTACTCGGCTGTTGGCTGAGGCAGGATGTCATTGATATAGGCATGGTCCAGTTTTGATAAGACAAGCTCAGAGACATACTTTTTCAGTTCTACAAAATCAAATACCATGCCTTCATCATCGGGGTGCCCTTTAAGTACGACTGCAAGCCTGTATGTATGTCCGTGTAGATTCTCACATTTCCCGTGGTAGTTTACAAGTTTATGGGCTGCGTCAAATTTAAATTCCCTGCAAACAAACATATAAGATCCACCTCACAAATCATTAGAAACCTTCTGATAGATTGTACCACTGCTTTAATAGATGATATACTCTATCAAACAAAAAGGGGGCATTACAAGTGAAAATAACAGGTATTTTTGCACCAGTCCCAACTCCCTTCGCATCGGACGGTTCGCTTGACATAGAAGCATGGAGGATCAACTTAAGGATATGGAAAGAGTCAGCTCTGGACGGGATCGTGATATGCGGATCTAACGGAGAAATGCCTTTTGTAACGCTTGAAGAACGTGTTATTTTGACCAAGATCGCCTTAGAAGAGACTGAAGGAAAACTTAAACTTATGGCGGGAGCGCACTTCCCCTCAACACGTGAAACCATTTCATGCACAAAAGCGCTTGCGTCCGCCGGAGCCGGGGATCTTCTCTTGCTTCCACCGCACTACTTCAAAGGAAATCAAAAAGCGATATTAAATTACTTTTTAGAAGTGGCTGACAGTTCGCCTGTTCCGATCTTCATCTACAACATGCCGGCAAATACAGGAGTCGACATTGAGACAGAGACAATAATATCAGCTTCTCAACATCCCAACATCAAAGGTATCAAAGACACTTCAGGAAATATGACCAAGCTGGGATACCTTGCCGCAGCTGCGCCGGAAGATTTTTCCGTTTTTGGAGGCACAGGCAACTGGTTCCTTGCGGCTCTCTCAATGGGCGCCTGCGGAGGTACGATGGCTGCCTCCATCCTATATCCAAACACATGCCGGAAAATTAACACATCATTCCTTGAAAACAACGTCAGGGATGCGATGGAACTCCAGGCAAAACTCCTGCCTGTCAGCGATGCACTTACACGCAGGTTCGGAGTACCCGGGCTCAAAGCAGCTCTTGACAGCAAGGGCATGAAAGGCGGCCCATGCAGATCACCCCTTCTCCCTGTATCGGAAGAAGTTAAAAAAGAGATCATGACGATACTTGATAATTC
>JAAZCN010000369.1 GCA_012513245.1 Synergistaceae bacterium
AGAAGAGTTTCCCGCAGGACAAAAAATCCTCTCAAGGGGCGACATGGTAGATTTTAGAACTATGAGCATCCTTGCTACGCTTGGCATAAAAACCGTGCCTTCTATAGATCTGAAAATAAGTATCCTGAGTACAGGCGATGAGATAGTTCCCGTAGATACATACCCTCTCCCGCCCGGAAAGATACGAGATGTGAACGGATGGTCTGTCAGATCACTTCTGGCACGATATGGTTTTGATTCAGAATACAGAGGAATACTCTCCGATGAGGGCGATCCTTTTGAGAGGACTGTAAAAGAAGAGGTCGCACGATGTGATGTTTTGATATTGAGCGGCGGCTCATCTGTAGGCATAAGGGATCACTGCTCGAGGGTTCTGGAAAAACTGCCTGATCCGGGTCTGATGGTTCGCGGTATCAACATAGCTCCCGGAAAACCAACGCTTATTGCCGGCAGCCTGGAAGAAAAGAAGCTTGTCGTAAGCCTTCCCGGACATCCCCTATCATGTTTTACAGTAGTTTACGTTCTGCTCATCCCTTTACTATTGAGACTCATTGGGGCAAATGATACAAAATACAAAATAAAAATGCAGCTGCCGATGTCCAGGGACATTACTGCAAGGACAGGACCTGAAGAATTTGTGCCATGCAGGATAACAGATGACGGGAGAATAGATCCTATTCTTGCCAAGTCAGGATATGTATCTTCACTTGCATCAGCAGACGGATTTATACGTATACCTGAGGACCGTGAGACTATAAGGGCCGGAGAGACGGCGGAGGTATGGTTATGGTAGCTAAATACAGCGAACACATAGAATTACGCACAGCTCTGGATATGCTAAAAAAAGCATTTGCCGGAGATGCTGTAAAAAATACGAATGAAAAAAGCATCTCAGAAGCGCTTGGCTGCGTGCTGACAAAAGATATAACCGCACACAGGAACGTTCCGCATTATGCAGCCTCGGCTGTTGACGGATACGCAGTGAACGCCTCGTCAACGATCGGTGCGTCCCAGGCAACTCCGGTATTGCTGAAACCTTCACAATACCAGTGGATGAACACAGGAGCAGACGTTCCTTCTTGGGCAAACGCCGTCTTAATGATAGAAGATTCTTCAGCGGAGGGCGAGGATATTTTGGTCTTTAAAAGCCTGACTTCTTCTGCCAATGTGAGACCACGTGGCGAAGATGTGATGGCAGGGCAGATCATAGCAAGAGAGGGCGATATTGTTTCACCTGCTCTGATATCACTCTTTTTGTGTGCAGGCATAGACAAAGTAATGGTTTACAAAAAGCCCAGAACTCTTTATATCCCTACCGGCGATGAGATCATCGCAAGGGGAAAATGGCTTTCAGACCCAAACCCTAAGTCCGGAACGGTCGCAGAGAGCAATTCACTCTTCATAGAGGCTTCTTTCAGGGAATGGGGATTTGACGTGGATGTCTCTCCTGTTGTCCCTGACGATCCTGCACTTCTAAAGGAAAAAGTAACAGAGGGAGTTAAAAAATACGATGTGGTGCTCGTTGGTGCCGGTTCCGCAAAAGGCCGTAGAGACCATACGCTGGAAGTCTTTGATGACCTTGGAAAGGTGATCTTCAGGTGGATACGCATGAAACCGGGCAGGCCGGCAATGTCTGCCGAGATAATGGGCAAGCCTGTGATCTGTCTTCCCGGGTTTCCCATGTCTACCACAGTAGTCCTTTGGAGCCTTGTATATCCATTGCTCAACCTTCTTTCTGCGCGGGAAGAAGATCCGGACCATCTGATAAAAGAAGCTCTCGGGTGCAGGGAGGCGTGGAAGACTAAACTGCTAGTACAGCATTCTTCACCGGCAGGTATAGAGGAATGGTTGAGAGTAAAGACGGCTAAAGTCGGAGATACCGTATATTCCTGGGCTCTGACTTCGGGAGCCAGCGTCCTTTGGGCACTGGCCGAAGCAGACGGTATAGCTCTCCTTCCTGCGTCAGCCCTTGAATGTGAAAAAGGAACTGATGTTACTGTCTGGATGAAAAGAAGAGTAGAACTTGACAAACGTATACTTTTTCAGGGGTCTGACGATCCGGCGATACAGCTTTTGGTAACTCCGATCAGACGCAGGGGCGGAGACTTTGTCTCACGCGCGGTAGGCAGTATGGGCGGACTTGCCGCGTTGAGCAGGGGCGAGTGTCACATGGCCGCAGCCCATCTCCTTGACGACAAGGACGGAACTTACAACGACAGCTTCATCGAACGTTTCTCTAATGGGGCAAAATGGGAACGTGTACTTGTCTTCTACAGGACACAGGGAATAATAGTACAGCAGGGAAATCCTAAAAAAATAAATACTTTTGAAGAACTATGCGCCGGTGACAATGTCTTTTCAAACAGACAACCGGGCGCGGGCACAAGGGTACTGTTTGATCATCTCCTTAAAAAGACAGGTAGAACACCTTCTGAAATAAAGGGTTACGATCAGC